>CAZWGW010000086.1:0-4122 GCA_964633565.1 uncultured Planctomycetaceae bacterium | reverse complement strand
CGAAGCAAACGACTCACGACGTGTCCGCTGACGGCTCACTTCGGGAGGTCGAGGAACTGCGTGACGTGCGTGACGCGGTTGCAATCAGGGACATGGAGGTAGCTGCAATCATGCATCCGCGTGTGGCCGCCCAACTTCGCGACTGGTTGGATGCAAAAGTGAAAGAGTGGTCCACAATCCAGGAAATGGTCAAAGCCGCAAATGCCCGCGCAACAGCAGACAGTGCCGATTCGAACGCATAACATCGTTTTGAGCCAGACTGGCGGATTTGTCGTTGTCTTGCAGGCGAAACCGGACTCAACAGTCTCGATTCGCGATATCAGCCAGTTTGCTCAATCTCCCGCCGCCATTCGGAGCAGCCTCGGCTTGGCAACTGCAACCAATCGACTTGCGGCAGCCGGCAAAGTCCGTCCGAGCGGATCGGTCACGAGCCAAAAGTTTCGATACTTTCCCACTTCCAAATCGACAAGCAGGTATTCACGCGCACTTTCGGAAATCGACTTACTCGTCAACAGTAAGCCGTCTTGGGCTGGGCGTGATGCGGAAAGCCCGTCGCGAATGGCGGCCAATGTGGCGAAGCGTGCCTATCGAATGTTGGTAGAGTACCGCCTTGTCCCGGATCGAATTGTTGCGTCAGGCGATGGCGGAATCGCCTTTTGCTTTCTGCGAGGGATGTCATATGCGGATGTAGAGTTCCTCAACAGCGGTGAATTGCTTGCCTGCACTGAGGATCGCGTCAGTGGTGCGACAGAGATTTGGGAATTCTCAATCGACGCCTTGGCCGACACAGTCGGTCGCATCCGGAGGTTTCTAGCCGCGCATGCAACCAGTGCCGTTTGACGACGCAGAGGAACTGCTTTACATCCGCATCAAAGAAACCGACGTTTTCGGCAGTGGCGTCCTGCCGGCGGTTGTCCAAATCCCCGACTGGTCGGCTAACCGCGCACGTTTCAGCCAGCCCGAAGACGTCCTGATTGGATATCCGGATTTTACGCAAGTTGGCGAGTTTCGTGTCGGTGACATTCCGCCTCGCATTGAACCCGACCCGCCGGAACAGGGACAGAAAAAAGCCGTCGCTTGGCTGTTTTGGGCTGAGCATGACCCAATTCCAGGGAATGACGCGCATTCCGAAGTGAGGATGCGAAAGGACGACGAGCCGTATGTGCGCAACAAGGCACCAGCGAGCAAAACGTACAAGAAGAAGATTCGCAACGAACTCGCACGAATCGTTCGCGTCCGCCAGTGACGACATCGCGGATCATTGACTTGAGCGAGTAAGTTCATTGGGAATTAGGGCAGTTTCAAGAGCACACAAATCGATTTCTATTGATCTGTTCCCGCCGGCCGATAGACTATAGGTCTGGGTTCTGACCTTCTCCGCACTCCATTCGGGAGACCAGCCATGCTGTCGATGCTCGGCCACGCACGCGGGTTCTGCGACGGTGTTTCCCGGCGAGATTTCCTGAAGATCGGCGCACTCGGCATCGGCGGCCTGACGCTGGCCGATCTGCTGCGGCTGGAAGCCCAGGCCGGCGGCGCGGCGACCGGACGGTCGGTCATCAATATCTATCTCCCCGGCGGTCCCACCCACATGGACACGTTCGACCTGAAGCCGAACGCGCCCAAGGAATTCCGCGGCGAGTTCTCGCCCATCGCGACCAAGGTCTCCGGCATGGAGATCTGCGAATTGATGCCGCTGCTCGCGTCGCATGCCGACAAGTGCGTCATTGTCCGCTCGCTCGACGACCTGAAAAATGAGCACGCGCCGACGCAGTCCGACTCCGGCTGGTCGGAACGCGAACTGCGGAACCTCGGCGGCCATCCGGGCCTGGGGCCCGTCATGTCCAAACTGCTCGGTCCCGTGCAGGCGACCGAACACGGTTCGGCGCCCACAGCCATCGACCTCAGCAGTTGGACAAAGCCGGGATTCCTCGGCCAGGTCCACGCGGCCTATCGGCCCGACGGCACCGGCCGGCAGAACCTGACTCTGAACAACGTGAAAGAAGACCGCTTCCAGGGTCGCCAGGAACTCCTCGTCAGCCTCGACCGCATGCGGCGCGACGCCGATGGCAAGGGGATGATGGACGCGATGGACAGCTTCGCCCAGCGCGCCGTCGGCATCATCACCTCCGGCGAGGTCGCCAAGGCGCTCGACACCAAAGACGAAAAACCGGAGACGATCGCGCGGTACGGCATCAAGCAGGAGCGCAACAACGAGCGCTTCCTGCTCGCGCGGCGGCTGATCGAAGCCGGCGTGCGGAACGTCGCCCTGTCGTGGGGAGGCTGGGACACGCACGGCCAGAACTTCCAGACGATGCGCCGCCAGTTGCCGCGGCTCGATCAGGCGCTGAGCGCCCTGATCGAAGACCTGCACGCTCGCGGACGCCTCGCGGACACTGTCATCATGATGTCGGGCGAGTTCGGACGCACGCCGCGGATCAACGGCGGCGCCGGCCGCGACCACTGGCCGCAGGCGGGCTTCTTCTTCCTCGCCGGCGGCGGCCTCCAGACCGGACAGGTCATCGGCGCCACGAACCGCCTCGGCGAGCGGCCAATCGAGCGGCCGGTCCATGTCCAGAACGTGTTCGCGACGGTCTATCAGCAGCTCGGCATCAACGTCGAGACCGCGCAGCTCCGCGACCCCAACGGACGCCCGCAGTATCTGCTCGACCACCGGCAGCCGATCGCCGAACTCGTCTGAACCAAGCGTCCGACAGCCGGGACAAGACAGACAGGAAAATCGAGGACAGGAAGATAGACTATTTTCCTGTCCTCGATTTTCCTGTCTGCATTTACCGGCGACGGAGAGAATACCTGTGCGAATCACAGTCGTTGCCGTCTCTGCCGTGCTGCTCGTCTGTGTCTGGGGATTGTCGGCAGCCCAGCGCGAAGTCGCCTGTTCCGTCCGCGTCACGCTGACCGATGCCGAGTCCGGCAAACCGATGCCCGGCGTCATTCGCATCCGTGACGGCGCGGGCAAGTCACTGCCGATCGACGGCCTGCTCCCCCGCGGGCGAGGATTGCCGGCCGACAGCCCGATCCAGGACTGGCACGTCCTGACGGAACCGACAGTCGTTCAACTCCCCCGCGCGGAACTCACCCTGACGGCCTTCTCCGGACTGGAAACAGGCTCCGCCGAGCAGGCGCTCGACCTGCGCAATCGCGAGCGCGCGGACGTGACGCTCACGCTGCCGCGGATTCACGATGCCCACACCGCCGGCTGGTGGAACGCCAACACGCACGTCCACCTGCAGAAGATCGATCGAAAGCAGTCGGACCGCTACCTCGTCGACGTCGGCACGGCCGACGGCCTCGACCTCGTCTTCGTCTCCTACCTGGAGCGGGCCGAGGCCGACGTGGACTACATCACGAACAGATACACGCGGGCCGACCTGCACGCCCTGGGCAACGACCATGTCCACTTCGACCACGGCGAGGAGCACCGGCACAACTTCACCGGCTTCGAGGAGGGCTACGGCCACGTCATGCTCCTGGCCATCCCGGAACTGGTCTACCCGGTCAGCATCGGGCCGGGCATCTCGAAGACCGGCACCGACGGCATCCCCCTCAAACGCGGGATCGAGCGGGCGCGCGAACTCGGCGGGACCGTCATCTGGTGCCACAACCAGTGGGGGCTGGAGGACATCCCCAACTGGCTCGCCGGCCGTCTGCACGCCAACAACATCTTCGACGGCGGCTCGCACGGCAGTTACGAGCACAGCTTCTATCGCTATCTCGACTGCGGCATCAAGGTGCCGTTCTCGACCGGGACCGACTGGTTCATCTACGACTTCGCCCGCGTCTACGTGCCGGCAAAAGAACGGCCGACGCCCGAAGCGTGGCTCGCGCAACTGGCCGCCGGCAAGTCGTTCATCACCAACGGCCCGCTCCTGGAGTTCAGCGTGGAAGGGCAGGGGATCGGCACAGACGTGGCGCTCGATCAGCCCGGCAAGGTCTACGTGCGGGGCAGCGCCATCGGCCGCGTCGACTTCGGCCGTGTGGAACTCGTGCGGAACGGCGAGGTGATCCTGGCCGGGGAGACGCAGCCGGCGGCCGGTGCATTTCTGGCCGGCGTCGAGATCGACCTCGACGTGACGGAGCCGTGCTGGCTGGCGCTGCGGA
>CAZWGW010000085.1:0-14831 GCA_964633565.1 uncultured Planctomycetaceae bacterium | reverse complement strand
TCCGTCGCCGCGGACTGCGGCGACGGATGATCCAGTTACAGTTTCGTGGACGACAGTTGGCCCTGGGTGAACGACTGGTGCAGCCACCGGAACGCGTCGGTCAGCGACGCCTGGGTGTTGCCACTGGTCGTTCCTTCGGCCCCCGGGGACGCTGCAGCCGGCTCCGGTTCCGCAGGCAGTTCAAATTCCGACTGCTGCGGCTCGTTGCCCTGGTAGATCCGCACCGTCCATTTCGGACGCTCCTTCACAACGGGTTCCGGCGCCGGCGTCGGGGGCTTCGCCCCTTCGGCCTCCTCCAGAAACGCGTTCGAACCGGCCCCTTCCTGGCCCGGCACCTTCGCAACGTCATCGGCGTAGAGTGCTGGCCCGCGCTGGCCCGCCCGATCCTGGTCTGCGTCCCCCGGGACCAGACCCTCCAGTTCCACCAGCAACTCGCTGTCAATGTCGTGCACCGCCACCGACTCCTTGTCGTCAGGATGCCGCCACGACAACGCCAGTTGGCCCTTGCTCTCCGCCAGCTTGATGTAGCTGACCTGCTCCGGCGTGACCAGCAACGACACGATCTTCGTCTTGCTCTCCTGCTGCTTTGCCGCGCCGTCACTCACGGTCCGATTGTCCGTCGCAAACACTTCCACATACTCGAGCAATGTCTTGGTCTTCGTTGTCATGACGCCACGTATGTTCCGGACCTGAAACGTCACGAGCAGGTCGATGCGGTCCCCGGGACGCAACATGCCGCTGAGCGTGTGTGTGTCGTTCACCGCAATCGAAATGGCCCGCATCCCGGACGGAATCAGGTTCGAACGCGTGAATTCCCCCGGATTTCCCAGTTTGGACTGCCGGATGATGTCGCCCGTCACGACCCCGAACGTCAACGCCCGTTCTGCATACTGCTCTGGTGTCGTCACGGCGTCCTCCGGAGCCGCATCCGTCGACACGTCTGCGAACCCAACGACTTCGTCGGTCAGTGGCTGTCCCGGCATAATGTCCGCCTTTGCAACCAGGACGCTGACCTTGGGAGAACCGCCCCCTTGGCCGCCCTGCATTGCCTGCTGAATGCCCAACATGGCCACCAGGCCGCAGCCCACGGCTACGGCCAACAGGATCAGTGTCTTCGGTTTCATTTCGGTCGCCTCCGGGACAGGACCACGTCCAGGCTGGGTGCCGAATGGACACGAAGCAGTGTCAACATCGGCACGGGTTTCAAAGGGGCTTCAATTTATGCCGGTTGTGCGGCTTGAATTGGTCGTTTCGTTTGCAACGCGCGCCCGCACAGTCGACCCGGTCTCCTCGGCTTGCCTGTCTTGTCTGGTTCCGACCGTCAAATCAGACCGGAATAGACGAAATACGCGATCGAGCCGATGCAGATCGGGATTCCATAGGGGAGCAACAGCATCTGCGACTTCCGCTCGGCGGCAATCCGGGAAAGTTCCCGCGGGCTCTTGACGGTCAGGAATTCCAGCACGATTTGTGCGAAATTGCCGCAGTGTTTCTGCCAGCTCCGCCGCCACACCACCATGATCACGGCCATCACCGCCCCCACAATCACGGAAACAACGAACGCGTTCCACGTGACCGAAGCTCCCAGCCAGGCGCCGATTCCCGCCATCAGCTTGACGTCGCCGGCGCCCATTCCGCCCACGGCGTACAACGGCAGCAAGGTGGCCAGGCCGACCAGCATGCCGATCAATCCGTCAGACAGCCCGGACCAGCCTCCGGACCAAGTGCTGTACACCAGCCCCGAAAAGACCATCGGAAACGTCAGCCAGTTCGGGACGCGCAGTTGCTTGCCGTCGATGTAGGCCGCCACGATCAGCAGCGCGCACACGACCTTCACGTGCCAGTTGGCGTGCAGAAACTCCGACCAGTCCATGTGAGCTGACCTTTCGGTGAGGGGTAAGTCCGGACACTGAGGGGCTGTACTGAAGGGGTGGCGCGGCCGCCGATGGCGGACTGCCTGACCGCGTCATTGTCACGCGGCGTTTGGTCGAACGATGCTTCGGATGTGCTCTGAACGCCGGAAAGTCGCTGTCAAATCAGGTTCGAATGCCACGCGCGGCACCAGTGCTGAACCAGGTCACAAGTCCGGCAGCAACGATCGCCGCCAGTTGAACCATGGCGCCCGATTCGAATTCGATCCAGAAAGGAAACATGCCTTGCCTCCGCTGATACTCGGTCCCGCCGCCCCACAGCCCGTCCACCGGGCGGCATGCAACCCTAGGTCGCGAATGGTGCCTGTCAAATCCGGATTGCCGGATCTCTGTGGAATGCGCCAACGTCGCTTTCCGGCAACGTCAGCCGTTGAATCCCGGCCGCAACCGGCGTCCCGCGGCGAGAGGCCGTCCTCGCCCCGGCGCCGGCGCAAATGAAAACCGTCCGGTCGGACCGAAGTCCGCCCGGACGGCGAAAGCCAAAACCGTCCCTCAGATTACGGGGCCGGGGTCAGGGCGTTCTTCACGTCCGTGAACCGGTCGTTCGCGGTCGTACCGACGGCCTTAATGGCGGTCAGGCAGACGATGATGATCAGGGCCAGCATCACGGCGTATTCCACCGCGGTCGGGCCGTCTTCCGAGACCAGGAAGGTCTTCACACTGTCGAACATGCTCTTCATCTTCTGTCCTCTCTCTTTCAACATGAGTGTCCGCCACAGCGGACGCTTGTGGATCGACGCCAGGCCGGAACTCCCGGCAACCGTGCGCCAGATCCCGATCCCCGGAACGAAGCCTCTCGCGAGGCCTGGACATGACACAGCGCCCGGCCCGTGACGATCGCCACCCGGGTCCAGTGCCGGTCGGCGACACGCAAACCTAGGTCGAGAAATTCGAGTGTCAAACCGGGTCTTCAGGATCTCCGCGGAATTCGCAAACGTCGCCTTTTCGCTACAGCCGGCGTCGACCGATCTCAACAGACTGCCGGTCCGTCCGGGATACGGCGAGCCGCCCGAGGTCGCTCTGGCGACGCACGCGCAAGACTTGCGGGCTACGATCCGACCCGTTACGACACCGCCTTGTTTACGCGCCACCAGGAGCGTCGCAGCGCTACAATGGCAGCAACCAGGGACCGTGAGCTGCAGGTGGACGCAGCGGCCGTGACACGCAATTCAGGCGGAGCAGCGAATGGCGCAACAGTACATCATGACGATCGAGGGGCTGACCCGGATCTACGACGAGACGGCTGTCCTTGAAAACATCTGGCTGGCATTTTTTCCCGACGCCAAGATCGGCGTGCTGGGCAACAACGGGGCGGGCAAGAGCACGCTGCTGCGGATCATGGCCGGCGAAGACCGGGACTTCATGGGGACCGTCCGCCCCGCCAGGGGGATCCGCATCGGCTATTTTCCCCAGGAACCGCGACTCGACGAATCACGGACCGTTGGACAGGTCATCGAAGAGGCGGTCGGCGGCTCGCGGGCCGTGCTCGAGCGCTACAACGCGTTGAATATGAAGCTGTGCGAGGACCTCGCGCCGGACGAGATGGAACAGGTGCTCGCGGAACAGGCCGCCGTTCAGGACCGGATCGATACCGAAAACCTGTGGGAACTCGACCGGTCGCTGGAAATCGCCTCGGATGCCATGCGGCTCCCACCGGGCGATGCACTGATCAAGCACCTCTCCGGCGGCGAGAAGCGGCGCGTCGCCCTGTGCCGACTGCTGCTGCAGAAGCCCGACATGCTGCTGCTGGACGAACCGACCAATCACCTGGACGCGGAGTCGGTCGCCTGGCTGGAACAATTCCTGCAACAGTTTCCAGGAACGGTCGTGGCCGTCACCCACGACCGCTACTTTCTCGACAACGTCGCCGGCTGGATCCTGGAACTCGATCGCGGACGGGGTTTCCCGTTTGAAGGCAACTACACGGCCTGGCTGGAGCAGAAGCAGGCCCGTCTGGCGGTCGAGGAGAAGCGGGAGTCAAAGCGGCAGAAAACCCTGCGCCAGGAACTGGAGTGGGTCCGGCTGTCTCCGAAGGCGCGCTCCACCAAGAGCAAGGCCCGGTTGCAACGTTATGAGGAGCTCGCCGCCCAGCAGTACGACGCCCGCGACGAGGCGCCCGATATTCAGATCCCCGTCACGCGGCCCCTGGGCGACCTGGTCGTCCGTGGCGAAAAACTGTCCAAGGCGTTCGGCGACCGGCTGCTGTTCGAGGACCTCAACTTCGATCTGCCGCGAGGCGGCATCGTCGGCGTCATCGGTCCCAACGGCGCCGGGAAAACGACGCTGTTCCGCATGATCATGGGGCTGGAACCCCCGACGTCAGGACAACTGCGCATCGGGGACACCGTCGACCTGGCCTATGTCGACCAGAGCCGCGATGCATTGACGCCGGATCACACCGTCTATGAGGAGATCTCCGGCGGCCGCGACACCCTCGAAATCGGGAAGGCGCGGATCCACGCCCGGGCGTACTGCGGACGGTTCAATTTCAAGGGGTCGGACCAGCAGAAGTTCGTCCGCGACCTGTCCGGCGGCGAACGGAATCGCGTCCATCTCGCCAAACTGCTGCGCTCCGGCGGGAACCTGATCCTGCTCGACGAACCGACGAACGACCTGGACGTCGACACGTTGCGGTCTCTGGAAGAGGGCCTCCTCAGTTACGGCGGCTGCGCCATGATCTCCTCCCACGATCGATGGTTCCTGGACCGCATTGCGACCCACATCCTCGCGTTTGAGGGGGACAGCCAGGTCGTGTGGTTCGAGGGGAACTACCGCCTCTACGAGGCGCAGCGCCGCGAGCGACTGGGGGCCGATGCGGACACGCCGCACCGCATCCGGTTCAAGCCCCTCGCGCACTGACCTGCGTGCGCAACAGGAAGGCCGCCCCGGCGGGGCGGCCTTCGACCGATTCCTCGTCGCTGCGACGCGCTCTGCGGAAGCTTCACTCGGCCGCCTTGTACGGCGCGGGGAGTTTCCCGTCCTTCAGCAGGTCGCCATACGTCTTGCCGTCGCCGGCGTCCCCCTTGGCGGCTTCATCGAGCGCCTTGTTGATCTTCTCCATGTCCTTGACCATCTTCGCGCCCAGCGCCTTTTCGACGGCATTGGCGTAGTCGCTGCGCATCTTCTTGTTCGCGCCGTGGCAGATGCCGCACTTCTTGTCGAGGTTCTCCTTCGACAGGTTGCTGTACTTCCCCTTGAACGCGTTGAAGTACTCCATCCGCGCCTGGGCCGGCTGGGACAGCAGCATCAGGCCCGCGACGGCCACGATCACGACACAACTCACCAACTTCCTCATTCAAACTCCTCCCGTTTCCAATGGTGACCAATCGACGGTGTGATCTCCGGCGGCGCGGCTTTGACCGCGCTGGATTCGGATCAACAATGACCGGCGCACAGTCCCTACGCGGCACCGTCGCGAAATCGACGAAACATTAGAGTCGCCGATTTCACCAGTGTCAACTGAACGGATCAACAGAAGTTGATTTGTGCACCACCGGCGCTCGACCGATCCACGCCGCGGGCTTGTGCGTTAATACAATGCCGAAGCCATTTTGCGGCGATACTCGTTCGCCACTTCCGGCTGGTCGCTCACCAGATTAAGAATTGACAACATGGCCGACTTGGCCTCGGCACCCACCCCCTGTTTGTCCCGCCGGATGACCTCGAGGCACAGATCCAGCGACTCGCGGAATTGACGCCCCGCGGCAAGCGCCTCGGCCAGCCGCACCTGCAGTCCGAGGTCTTCCGGCTGGGCGGCGACGGCACGTCGTGCCGCTTCGATCCCCCCCGACTCCCGCGCCACGGCGTTGACCTCGAGTTCGGACTTGACGCGCTGCGCCTCCGGTTCCAGAAACCCTCTCCGCTCCAGTTCGGCAATCAATTGCCGGGCTTCTTCGCCGCGGCCCGCCCGCAACGCCACCCGCGCGAGGGCAATCCGGGCGGCAGCCGACTCGGGATCGAGTTCCAGGGCGTGCCGCACCTTCTGTTCCGCGGCGGACAGGTCCTGGGCTTCCAGTTGTTCTGCTTCGGCGAGCAGCGTGGACGCCGGCGACGGAACGAAGAGATCGAGCCACCGTCGAACATGCGTCTCGGGAAGGGCCCCCGTGAACTCCTGGATGATTTTCCCGTCGCGCAGCGCCGCCACGTAGGGGATCGACTGGACGCCGAATTCGTAGGCGAGTTGCGGATTGGCCTCGGTATTGACCCTGGCCAGCCAGAACCGGCCGCCATATTCGGCGGCAAGTTGTTCGAGGACCGGCGCGAGCAGGCGACAGGGACCGCACCACGGCGCCCAGAAATCCACGACGACCGGCACGCTCCGCGACCGCTCGATGACCTCGGCGGCGAACGTCTCGGTGGTCGCGTCGATGATCGGGGTTGTGGCGTCGGGCATCGGGCAAGCTCCTTGAAATCAGCCTGTTTCGATGTTGCCGGGTGCTCGTGGGCGAGTCAAGCCTCACCGGGGGAGGCGGGGCGAGCGAGTGTATCGGGGAGCGAGTGTATCGGGCCGGAGATACACTCGCTCAGCCGGTTTTTCCGCGGAAAAAGGGCGAGTGTATGAGTGTATGACTGTATTGACGTGTGGGGGGGTCGTAGCGCATGCGGCTCACGTGCGCGTTTGTCGCTGACCGCCGACCACTGACCGGGGAAGGGCAAGTATGCAAGATTGCAAGAACTCCAAGGTGGGGGGACAGGGGGGTGAAATCTTGACTCATGAGGCGGGGCAGACAGGAAAATCGACGACAGGAACATGACGGCGGCGCGGTTCTGGATTCTGGATTTGCGATGGTGGCCGACTGCTGATCTGCGTCCGGCGCGTGGGCGCGGCCGCGATTCGATGCACATAGCTGGTGCGGCCGCTGGTCGTGCCGGAAGAATAGTGTACATACGTATCAATTCGGCGTCAAGAGGGAACAGTCGCGGATATCCGCATCGCGGGCCACGAACTGTACGCCAGGACCCCGCTTCCCAGCCGGGCCTTCGCCTCGGTGCATAGCTCGTTGAAGCTGCGCCGCAGCCCCGGCCCGAAGTACAGGTTGTCGCTGCGCATCACGCCGTCGTAGATGATCCGGTCCCGAAACGGCAACAGCGTCGCTTCCACGTAGACCGGAAACGGCCGTCCCACGACCTCCTCAAACGGCTCCACCAGCGCGACGACGCCGTAAGCCACGGGGGGCGAGGAACTCGACAGGAAGATGGCATGCGGCCGGAGCTGCCGCAGCAGGATGAACTTGCCCGTGACGAGGTGCTTCCACTTCGCAATGACGGCCAGGTCCTTCTCGGGGAGTTCGACCGGGTTCTCCCGCACAAAGTCGTCGATCAGGTCGATCCGCTCCAGCAGCGCATCGTGAACCCGCACACGCTCCGTGAGCGGGTTCTGGGCGTATTCCTCGGGCGTGCGGAACGTCCCCTTGAGGACGCGGCACTTGCGGTTGACGTAGAACATCAGTGCCCTGTGCAGGCGGAAGAAGTCTTCGGCCTCTTCGGGTTCCAGCAGCATCCGTGCGGTCCTCTGCCTCGCTCAGCCCGTCGACGCCCGCTCCGTTTCACGCACCGATCTTCCGAAATCAGCGGCTGTGCGTAAAGTAGTCCAGGCGCCGAGTACCTGGGTCGGCATAACTGCCCGGTCGCCGCCCGTACCTGCAGCGACCACACTCAGCCTTGCCGATTCCCGCGTTCCTTCCACGCCGTCCCAATGGCGCTGCTCTATTACTGGCGACCGGACAACTATCGCCAGGACGCCGATTTCGGTTTCGGCTTCCACCTCAACCAGAACAGCCCCGCCATGCTCAAGGCCCGCCCCGGCGACGGCCTCTGGGCCTTTACCCGACGGAAGGATGGCGCGTACGTCCTCGCCGCGCACCTGATCGTCAAGGGCATCACGTACAACGTCCCGCGCTACCGCTACGGCAAGTACCGCCTCTGGGCTGACCAGCGCCGCAGCCGCTACTTTGACATCGACGTGTCACCCCAGTCCGAAACCATCATCCGCTCCCTCTCCATCCGCGCAGGCGCCCGCCACCTTGGGCAGAGTTTCCAGGGCAACGCCGCCGTGCGCGAACTCTCCCCCGCCGACGATCTCCTTCTCGCCCAGGCTGCGATCAGCCTCCCAGTCAAACAGACCGCCGAATTCTATCCCGAGGATGAACTCGAAGCCCGCGTCGTCTACGGCGGCGAGATTCGCGCCGAAGAAATCGCCCCCAACGCTCCGGCCCGCACCCGCTACCTCTACGACACCCTCGCCACCCCCCGCTCGCGCGGCAATGCCCGGAAGATCGTCGAGATGTACGAGGGCAAATGCCAGATCTGCGCCTACGACCCGCGCCAGCGCTACAACGGCGACATCTGCCAGGTCCACCACATCATCTGGGTCAGCCGCGGCGGCGAGTCAGAACTGATCAACCTGTGCCTGGTCTGCCCGACCCATCACTCCGCCATCCACATGGACGACGCCGTGTTTGACTACGCCGGGCTGGAGTACCGGTTCAGCAATGGTCTGGTCGAGCCGCTGATGCTCAATCAGCATCTGGTGGCGGTGTAGCACGGAATCGTCGAGATCCGCACCCGTCGCCGACAAATGCACTCATCGAAGCCTCCATTGATCTCCGTCCAAATCGATGACACCTTTTTTCTTCAACTGCTGCTGAGCGGTTCGAGCCGCATGTTTCCATTTCTTTCCGAAGTGCTTGCCGTCAATGACACGGTCGACAGTGTCGTCACAGAGGTCGGGATGAATTGCCGAGATCAGTCGATGCATTTCGACAGTCGTCAATGGTCCGTGACGGCGCAGCAGGTATTCAATCGTTTGTGCGAAAACCGTGTGCGTCGCCCCGCCGCCAAGCCGCAGACGGATTAGTCGGTCCTCGACTTCGCGGAATCTGTCCTGAAACCTCCGCATGAGCGACGCCGATTCCGTGCGCCTCCGTCGTTCGTAGTCCTCCCGAAGTTCGGCTGCAGCACGGCAGTAGGCGATCAGATCATCGACTGTGACAGAAGCTCCCAGATTAGCGTAGTCGGTCATATCCCGCCGGACACGTCGGACTGCGTTTCGACTCGACAGTTCGACGCCATATTCCCTGTTCCGCCGCAGGCCTCCGATCGTCAAATTCGCTGAGGAAACAATCGCGACGTCGCTGTCCGCCACGTAGACCTTTGCATGCAGTTTCGGCAAATATCGAATCGAAATCTGTGCCGTGATCCCGCAGATTCCAAGGATTGCATCAGGATCGGTTACACCCTGACAGATGTTGAGCGGTGACAAGTCGGTCAGAAATACGATGGATCCCGATTCGCGGAGCGAATCGCTGAGATTTGTGGCAACGAGTTGCGTGCCTTCGCGACCCACGAATGGTGACGCGATCAAGAGTCCGCCTCGTGCGCTGCGGACAAGCTCAATCAAGCGTTCTTGGCCATTTCGCGCAAGTAGCTGAAGCTGGCGCATGTGTGCCGCCACCCGGTAATGAGTCCGCGCAGTCTATCTTCACACACCGAGTACTGCGATTCCGCGCGATGAACTTCGCGACGCGTTGCCGTATAATTCCTGCGAACCAGGCCAAACGAAGCGGTTATAACAAGCAGATCAACGGACTTCGGTGCAATTCAATCCCAGAGCAAAGGAGGAACTCGATGGCGCAGTCGCCTGACCTTGTTGGCCGCACAATTCGTGAAGTCCGCCAGATGACCGCAGCCGAACTGGCGGCTGAATCCTGGATCTGCCCCAAGTGGGAACAGCCGGTAACGCTGGTGCTGGACGACGGCACGCGGCTCTATGCCTCGCGGGACGCCGAAGGAAACGGCCCCGGAGCGCTGTTCGGAGCCGACAAACACGGGAAAGTATTCGCCCTCGGGCCAATCTGATGTAATTGCCCAGAAAGATCGTCCCGCGGTCAGTTGCGAACTACTCCCGGAGTTCATCGCTGTGCGACGGCGCGTCCCGTACGGCCTTCTTCGAGCCATTTCGGCGATTCTCCAATCGTCCAGACGTTGCGCCGACTCCAATTCTCACGGTAGTTCAGCGAAATCACCGTCGAGGGTACGACGTTCTACCTCGCCGAAGGGGAAGAGATCAACGCGGAAACGCGCGACTGCCTGGCCCACTACTTTCGACGCGACGACTCGCCGGCGGAATAACAGGCGCTCAGCGTGACCGTCACTCGCGCGCCCAGCACCTGCGAAACCGCGCCAGCTTCCCGTGGCAGATACACAGAAAGTTTTCAACGTCATCCGCCCCCAGCACGCGCAACTCCTCCGGCAGTTCGTCTTTCTCCACCACACTCCCAATGCTGACGAGCCCCAGTTCCCGCGCCCCTTTCCTCGTTCCACAGTGCAGGTACACCTTCTCCGGCCGCAGCCTGCGCCAAGCCCCGATCCGTACCGCGGTGTCGTAACGCGCCAGCGCCCCGAACCGTCGCACCCCCTTCGTGGCGTCGCACACAAGCCGGTGCAACTCATCGAACGTCTGCACTCGCCCAATCTCCCGCGCGCGCTGGAGCAGGCACTCCGTCGCTTCGGTGCACCGCTCGTGCCCGACCCGCCGCTGATGATCGTCCATGATCCCGTCGGCCGTCTCCGCCATCGCAGCCGCCCGGATGGCGTCTGCCAGCTTCGCCTGCTTCGCGTAGTGCCGCAGAGCGTTCTTCCGTTGTGGCGCCTTCTCGCGCCGATACCACTTCACCAGTTCTGCCAGCGTCCGTCCCTCGGGCTTTGAGTCCGGACATTTCCCCCGCTTCGGTTTCCCGCTGCTGCACTGCATCGTCCCGCTCCTGACTTGGTTCAGCAATCAGCATAATGCACGCATCGTTTCAGTTCTCCGGCAGCCGCCGAATCGTCGCTCCTGCCGCTTGACGTCGCGTTCCTTCATCCCCTTCTCGGCCATGCTTCGTCCCTTTCCCGAGGCCGCTCGAGGCGGCGGAGGTGAGTGAAGACCGCGCCCGCGACCCCCAATTGGTCCACCCCCCGCGCTGTTCGGGTTTTCCGTCCGCTCCGTCCCCCTCCCCCACCTCGCCTTGCTTCCCGCCGTGATTTGGAACTGGAATCCCGGCATTTCTTCGAATCCGTTCCACCCCCTTCCCACGTTTGTACAATGGATGTAGAGTATCCGGCATTCAATGCGAACGCGCCGGCTCGCCGCAAAGGCAGACCAATCCACAACTTCGCAGTTGCCAAACCGATGCCGCCCGTCGATCGAAGGGGTCCCGACTACGCAAATCCGCCGGTCGTCGAGACAATCCTCGGCGTCCAGTTCGATCATCTTCCTGCGTTCACGAACGCCCATCTGGGGGCATTCTGGAGGTCGCTATCCCGACAAGAGTGGCCGAGTCCGTCAGATGCACCGCCGCTCAACGACCAGTTCGAGCAATTCACCGATTCGGCTCGCTGGGCGACGGCGGGCGTCCAATTCCAAGTCACTCAGGCGATTGCCTCGCGAATCCAGATTCGCAGCACCCATGCCGACCGCATGATTCAGGTCCAGAACGGCCGGCTCCATTTCAATTGGCTCGCTGTCGCCGGCGGCCCGTATCCCCGCTACGAGACGATTCGGGGGGAATTCGTCGCAATTTTTGAGCAATTCGCGAACTTCCTTGCCACGGAGGAACTGGGTGAACTTCGTGCCAATCAGTGGGAAGTCACGTACCTGAACCATATTCCAAAGGGCACGGTCTGGCAGTCTGCTGGCGATTGGGATTTCTTCCAACTTCTCGGCCCCGATCCCTCACTGGATGGCTTGATTGAGGCGGAGAGTTTTGGCGGCGAATGGCATTTTGTCATCCCAGGCCAGCTCGGAAGACTTCATACACGATGGCAACATGCCCAAACGTCTCCTAGCAAGGGAGAAGGGCAGGAGGTGATTCGACTCACTCTCACCGCCCGTGGCCCGGTTGAAAGCAACAGCGATGCCCGCGAGGCGACATTGAAGGGCTTGGACCTTGGCCACACCACGATTGTCTGTTCCTTTGAGCAGTTCATGACTGCGGCCGCAAACAGGTACTGGGGACTGAGAAATGCCGAGTCTGGCGAATAGTTCAAACGTGTTCCTGTCTGACGCGCTCCCGGCAGCCGTGTCGACGTCTGCCGACGATGAGTCGTCGGTGACCGGTCAGACTGCGGACGGCCCAAGCGCGACCAGCCGGTGGCAGGAGATCATCGATCACATATTGATTGAATGGGCTCTCAACCCGGCACAACTTGCCGACGACGGCATCGAGCCTCCCACTCGGGAGACGGTCGCCATGGCGATTCAGGAAGCACAGATCTTCAAACAGCGGGAACTCGCGCCGCCAACACGCGTCGTCCCGGACGCCGAAGGTGGAATTGTGTTTGAACGCGAAGAACGTGACGTTCTCGAGATGATCCGGATCTCCCCGGATCGGAAGTTTGAGTACGGTCTCTTTCGAAATGGAAGTCTGATCCAACGACTTGTGCGCGACTTGGCCAAACGCGAATGATCCGAAGGACGAATGCCTGCCGAGCCTGGGACCGAACCAGTCACGGATGACGAACTGCTCTACCGACGCGTGCCGATGATCTGGTACTCGCCGGAGTCCGGTCTCTCCCCGCAGGCCTTCGATCCACATAAGATCAATGACACCACCGGTCTCTCAATTTCGCGCGCTAAATACAAGTCCATCGAACAAGCCGCGCTCGGTCAGCCGGGCAAGTCGTACTATGTCGCCGTCTTGAGGGCTGAGGACCTCTTCCAGCACGGTATCCAGGTTGTCCCGCGACCGATCCCGCCTGATGATCCCGGACACTCCGAATTGCCGGATCTGACGGCCCACAACCGGAAGACTCCTGAAGCCCAGGAGCGTATGGTCCTGTTGAAAACACTCTGCCTGCGCGTGGAAGGTCCGTTTCCGCATCCGAGCGCTTAACGAGCCGACCGCGAGGTCTTCCCGTCCATGCTTTTCCGCTACGACTGGATCGCGTGCCGCCCGCCGAGGAGCGGATACTTGAAGTTCTGCGGCAGCCGCCGAATCGTCTCTTCCCACCGCTCGTCCGTCGCGTTCCTGAATCCCCTTCCTGGCCATGCTTCATACCTTTCACGAGGCCGCCCCGAGGCGGCGGAGGTGAGTGAAACCGCGCCCGTTACCCCCATTGGTCCGCCCGCCCCCCGCACTGTTCACGAATTCCGTCGACTCGGCCATCCCCCCGTCCGCGCCTCCCTGATGATCGAAGACTTTCATCAATGGTGATCAGCGTCGATCAGTGTTCCCTCGTCTCCGTCGACCTGTAGAACGCCTTCAGCGTTCGCGCGGGGTTGGTCCGTTGACCCGGGGTGCGCTCGCCCGGCACGCCGGTCTCGCGACCCCGGGCTGTGTTATCTCGACCCCTTCAGGGTGCCTCCACGTTGTTACCGGTCCCTCCGTTGTGGCCGGTCTCCTGACCGAGCCACTTCCGCTCGACCGCAGGTCTCCCCGACAACCAATCCCCCAATTCCCTCAGTACTCCCTCGCCCGAATTTTGCAATTTCGCAATTCCAGAATCCCCGCCCCCATTTCCCTGTCCGCGATTTTCCTGTCTGCCCCTTTCCCTTCGCTCGCTTCGCGGCCTTCTGTTCCTGCCTTCCACGCCCCCATTTTCCTGTCCTCGATTTTCCTGCCTGTTCCCTTTCCCTTCGCTCGCTTCGCGGCCATCTGTTCCAGCCTTCCGCGCCCCATTTTTCGCCCCGAATCGTTCTGCCGTCTCTGCAACGTCTCGCGTTTCTGGCCGTCCCCCTGGACCCTCAACTCTCGACCCTCGACCTTGTATACATTTCGCGCTTCCCGCCTGAATTCCGCCAATTTTCCAGAAATTCCCGCCCCCTCGCCACATTCCCGCCCCTCACACCATGTTCCGCCACAGTCATGAAGTAGTATGCTCATGTTCACATAACGACTTGCGTCAACCCCGCGCCCCAGATACAGCCCCAAAGCGCGCCCCTGCCCCCGTAGGGTAGACAGCACGTGCGCACAGCGCACCGCAACCTGGCCTCCTGCGCGAGGGACCGATGCCACACTCAATCCAAAATCCACTGTCCTCGCGCGCTCGCGAGGGCGCGAGCACAGCCAGAATCGAAAATCTCTCTCCGTCTCTCTCTCCCTCCGTCCCCCTCTCTCCCGCGCTCCCGCTACTCTCCCTCGACTCTCGTCCCTCAACCCTCGGCCCTCAAAACCATCCGGCAAGATCCGCGCCCCTGCCTGTCATGCGAAATCTTGGCGCCTTGGTCGCCTTACTCACCACTCACTCCCTGCTCTCTCCCAGCCACAACTCATGATCGGTGCTGATCAACTCCTGCCACGTCACCTCCTGCCCCGTCTCCTTCGCGCGGATCATCGCCCGCACCGCCCGCTCGGCATCGGCCCCCTGCAGGTACGCCCGCTCGATCTCGTGCGTGGGGATGTCGACGCCGCTCTGCACGGACATGATCTTCAGCCGCACAATGTCGTCCACGGGGCTTTTCCGCAATTTCATCGCGATGAGCTGCGCGAACGGGATCGGCGCCCGGGCCATAAAGGCCTGCAGCCACAGGCGGAAGAACCGCGCGAAGACGGCGGCGAACGCCAGCATCACCAGCAGCATGACGCCGACGATAACCCACATCACCAGCGGCGGCGCGTTCTGGGCCAATGGCGGACTCGTCGGCAGACGCTCGAATGTCATGTCGTGTGTGTCTCCCAGAGGGCCCGTTCGAGGAGCGACAGCAGGCGCTCCACCTCCTGCCGCGTCTCCTCATCGAGTTCCCACCGGTACGGCCGGCGGCGGCGACCGGTCGTGAACAGGCCGTTGCGATGCAGGATGTACTTCTCGATCGCCAGGAATCCGTCCAGCCCGGCCTGCAACTGCAGCGAGACGAGCGCACAGATCGGGAAGAACAGCCGGTACGTCGCCTCGTCGTCCCCGCGCGCGAGCGCCCGCCACAGC
>CAZWGW010000084.1:0-14919 GCA_964633565.1 uncultured Planctomycetaceae bacterium | reverse complement strand
CTCGCCCAGCGCGAACTTGACGCCGCACTCCTGGAACACGTCCAGGATCGGGTTCCACCGCTCGGCCAGCAGCTTATAGCCGTCGTCGATCATGGCCCGCGGCACGGGAGGGAAATCGTACACCAGGTGCCAAATGCTGGACCCCGTGAAGCCGTTGACGACCCCCACGCCCAGCCGCTGGGCTGCGCGGGCCGTGTTTTTCATCTCCTGGATCGCCCGCTCCTGGACGCCGGCCGGGTTCCCGTCTTTCCAGACGTATTCCGGCAGGATCGCCTTGTGCCTGGCGTCGATCGGGTCGAGGACCGCCTGACCGACGAGGTGATTGGAGATGGCGAACAGCTTCAGGTCGTGCCGCTCCAGCAGGTCGCGCTTGCGGGCGCAGTAGGTGTCGTCGGCGAGCGCCTTGGCGACTTCGAAATGGTCCCCCCAGCAGGCCAGCTCGACGCCGTCGTAACCAAAGTCCTTGGCCTTCTTGCACAAGGTTTCGAGCGGCAGGTCGGCCCACTGGCCGGTGAACAACGTCACGGGACGTCCCATACGAACTTTCCTTTCGAACTCGGATGTCAACTCAACTGTTGCTGCCCACCGCTCTCAACCCGAATGCCCGGACTTTTCATTCCAGGCCGGAGCGGGGAATGGACATCATCCGCTCAGGGCCAGCGGTGAAGAGGGATACGGCCAAAGTAACCAGCCATCCGTCTGTTTTCAACGATGGGTCATCTCTGTGCAACTCCGGCAAGTGAGGCTCGCAGCCGGCGTCTGCAGAACTGCCACAGTTTGAGCACGTTACGCCGTTTTGATACCGTGGTCGGTCCTCGGAATGCCTGTCAGCCTGGGCCGATGCCGCGATTCGTGTCGAAGGTTCCAACCAGCAACCAGGTCCCGGCCCCTCCGATATGGACGCTGCCCCCGATGAGCCGTTTCCGGACGCGAAATCCACGTCCCTGGCAGGTCACCGGCCGTCCAGCGCCGCGGCAATCGACGTCGGGCATTCTGCAATCCTGAGCGGCGACCTGCATCGGACGCTGCTTGTGCTCGCGGCCCCGGTGCTGCTGGAACAGTTCCTGATTTTCTGCGTCGGCTTCTACGACACATGGCTGGCCGGCAACCTGCCGGGGGGCGTCAGCACGATCGCCACGGGCGCCGTCGGTGTCGGCGCCTACGTCGACTGGTTGGCGACGACGCTGTTTTCGCTTGTGGCGGCAGGCACGACCGCGCTGGTCGCCCGTTCTCGCGGGGCCGGCAACTTCGCGGAGGCCAACCGCATCGCCAACCGCTCGGTCGGCCTGGCGGTGGTGGCCGGCCTGGCGTTCGTCGCGTTTGTCGTGCCGGCCGCGCCGTTCCTGGCGCGCACGATCGTGGGGGACAACCAGGGGGCGGCCGTGGCCGCACGGTTCCTGCGGATCGACGCGATCGGTCTGGTCTTCACCAGCGTGAGCCTGGCGGGCGCGGCGGCGCTGCGCGGCGCCGGCAACATGCGGACGCCGATGTGGATCCTCGGCGTGGTGAGCGTGCTCAACGTCATCGTCGCCACGGCCCTGGTCCATGGAGTGGGCCCGATTCCGCCCCTCGGCATCGATGGGATCGTGCTGGGGACCACGATGGCGCGGTGTGCCGGGGGCCTCCTGATGCTGGGCGTGCTCGCCGTCGGCGTCAGCGATCTGAAATTGTCGACCGTGGAAATCCGGTTTCGCGACGCGCTGGTGCGGCGCATCCTCGCAATCGGCATTCCGGCGGCAATCGACGGCGGCGTGATGTGGACCGGACATTTCATTTTTCTGCACATCATCGGCGGCTTCGGTGACGCGGCGTTTGCCGCGCATGTTGTCGGCGTGCGGGTGGAGGCCGTCACCTATCTGCCGGCCGTGGCTTGGGGCATTGCGGCGGCGACGATCATCGGCCAGTCGCTCGGGGCCGGGGACCCTGGCCGGGCTCGCCGTGCCGGGCATGCAGCAGTGCGGCAGTGCGGCCTGCTGGGCCTGGTCATCACGGCCGTCTTTCTTGTCGCCGCGGCTCCGATCTATGCCCGCCTGCACAACGATCCGGCGGTCGCCGAAGTCGGCGTCCCCGCGTTCCGGATGCTGGCCCTCTTCCAGGTGCCGAACATCGTCGCCATCATCTACCTCACCGGCCTGCGCGGCGCGGGGGACACGCGCGCGCCGCTGGTCATCACGATCCTGACCACGATCGGCCTGCGGCTGTCACTGGCCTGGCTGTGCGGCGTGGCGCTCGGCGGGGGGTTGTTCGGCGCCTGGATCGGAATGTGCGCCGACATGCTGGCGCGGGGAGTTTTGGCGACGATCCGCTTCGCCGGCGGTGGCTGGACGCGTGTCCGCGTGTGAACGATCAATGCGCCGATGCCGACTGGACGGCCTGCCCATCGTCGGTGGCGCCGGAGGTCACCGAGGTCAACAATTCCGCCTGTTCCGCCGTCATCCGCTGCGCAGGATCGTCAAGTTGGCGGTTGTAGAAAATCAGAAACTCGTTGAACGCCTGCTGGAATTCCGTCAGCAGGTCCCCCTTGCGCAACTCGACCTCATTGACGCGGTGACCCTGCATGAGTTGGACCAGCGCGATCCGGAACCGGACCAGGGGGCCCGCGATGCGGTGCGTCAATCGCACAAAGTCGATCATGAACAGCGGCAGGATCAGGCACGCGCAAAACAGCATCGGGTAGTACTCGCTCGCGAACTGGTGGTAGAGGTCGCGGATGGACATCAGTTCGGCGCCGGCGGCCACGGCCGCCCGATGTTGGGCGAAGCGGTACACGAACAGCCCCAGCCACAACACCAGGTGGTACAGCACCCAGTAGGCGGCGATACGGCCGATAATGCGACCCTGGATGCGGGCGTTGACGAATGACTTCCTGCGCGGCCGACTGCGGAACAACACGATCTCACTCCCGACGAAGCCTGGGGTGGCGGAATCCCGCCGGCAACCGTTCCACGGAAGGTGGGGCGTGATCCCGACTCGATCTGGAAACCGACGCATGGGGGAACCAGCGACGGACCGGGAGTTCATTTCGACGTGGATCGCGCCCGGCCTGTCTGCCGGCGGAGAGGACTGCCACCAAGCCTACGTCGGATGCTCCTGCGGTTTCGGTGATTTTCCGCAACAAGGACCCAGGCGACCGGGCGGTTCTGCATTCCGTAGCGATTCTGCGAGGTTACGCCGGAGTCACTCGCGTGAACGCCCTCCCGACTCCGCGGCTCGCGACGATGCTGGTGGCCCGCTTTCCCATTACCGGTCGATCCGTTAGAACAGGGGGAACCGCCGTTGAATCGATGGTCGACCACGCGCTGATGTCTTCCTCCGCCCCGACGACTGCTGCTACCGCCTCGGAACTGACTCCTGAACCATGCCCCCCACCGCTGGCGTGGCAGGAAGTGCTGGGGGAGTTTCGCGCGCGTCGCACGAGTATTGCATTCACGTTTCAGGGTCGGCCCGCGGTCGCGTACGCTTTTGGCGCCGGCCGCCCGCTCTGTTTTCTCAATCCTGCGGCGGGAGACTGTGAACTGTTTGCCCTGACCGCGTGGCTGCTGCACGACGAGTGCGAATGCCTGTTGTTCGACTATCCTTCCCTGCCGCCTTTAGGATCACCGCTGTCGGCACTGAGCCAATGTGGTGCTGCGCTGCAGGCGGCGGCGGACGCCTGGGGACACTGCCGGTTTTCGGTGATCGCTGCGGGATTCGGCAGTCATGTGGCCCTGCACCTGATGTCGACGGAGCCCGATCGTGTCGAGGCGGCCGCGCTTGTGTGCGGGTCCGCGCGGCGCAGGCTGTCGCTTGTCGAGCGGGGGTTGCTGGCGTGGGGCCGAGTCTGGCCCGGTCCAGTCCGGCGAATACCGGGCTGGCCGGCAGTGCAACAGCAGAACCACCGCCGCTGGTTCCCGCCGTTCGATACCACGCGCTGGGAGTTCCTGCTCAACAATCTTGGGGCGACCCGGACGGCGCAGCTTGCGCGGCGCACGTCGGTGATGGGCGGCATCGACCTGCGCTCCCGCCTGCCGGGTATCACACAACCTGTACTGCTCGTCCGGACGGAGGGGGAAGGCGCGGTGTCGGCGGCCTGCCAGGATGAACTGTCGGCCGGCCTGCCACAGGCGCATTCCGAGTGGCTGCACACGACAGGGCAACTCCCTTATTTGACGCATCCGCATCGACTCGCGAAGCTGGTGAAGTCGTTCCTGGCGAATGAACCTTTGCCGCACACTGATGCAGCGCTTCTGTAGCCGGGGTCAGTGACCCCGGCCGATGGGAACGAACGCCGCCAATTACAATTCCGGCCTCACTGAGGCCGGCTACAGTCCGCACCACACTCGATGTCCCAGACACTTCCCGAACCGCTCGATGTGATGGCCGTCGGCGCCCACCCCGACGACGTCGAGATCGCGGTCGGCGGCACTCTGGCCTCGCTGGTGCGGCAGGGCTATCGCGTCGGCATCGTCGACCTGACCGACGGCGAGCCGACTCCGAACAGCCCCGGACCGGAAGTCCGCCTGGCCGAAGCACAGGCGGCCGCGCGCGTTCTCGGCGTTCATGTGCGCGAGACCCTCGAACTTCCGAACCGCCGGCTGTTCGACTGTTATGAGTCGCGCGTCGCCCTCGCGAAGGTGTTCCGCCGCTATCGACCGCAGATCGTCATGGGGATCGCCGGCAAGACCCCCGGCGCGTCCCCGGATCACTGGCAGGCAATGCAGATCACCGACGCCGCCGTGTTCTATTCGCGGCTCACCAAGTGGGACCAGGAATTCGACAACCTGATCGTGCATCCGATTCGCACGCAACTCTACTTTCCGCTCGGTCTCGGCTCGTTGCAGACGCCGCTCGCGAACGGCTTCGTGGTCGACATCACCGACACGCTGGCCGCGAAGCTGGACGCCATCCGGGCGTACAAAACGCAGTTTCCTCCGGAAAAAGACCGGGTCTTCCGGCTCGTGGAGGGCCAGGCCAAGCTGTACGGGGCCGCCGCCGGCTTCCAGGCCGGCGAAGTCCTGATCCCCGCCACGACGATCGGCGTCCGCGACCTGGTCAAGCTGTTCAGCGACTGACACCCGAAACGACACATGACCCCGCCGCGCGTTGCCGTCGCCACCTCACCCTTCCGCCTGCCGATCCGTCGAGCGATCCCTGCGGCGGCCGAATGTGGTGCTCAGGGCGTGCAATTCGACGCCCGCACGGAAATCAAACCCGAGGACTACGGCGAGACCGCCCGCCGGCAATTGTTATACGAACTGAGCGAACGCAGCCTGGCCGTGGCGTCCCTCGCGTTTCCGCTGCGTCGCCCCCTGCACGACGCCGAACACCTCGATCTGCGCATTGCCGCCATCCGGCAGGCAATGGAATTCACGGCCCAGTTGCGTGCGAAGACCCTCACCGTCCGCGTCGGCCGCCTCCCGGAATCCGCCGACTCACCCGACCTGCAGCGGCTGCGCGACGTGCTTCGCGATCTCGCCCGCTTTGGCAACCACGTCGGCGTCGTCCTCGCGCTCACTCACGCCGGCGACCCCCCGGCCGCGCTCGTTGCACTGATCCAGGAAATCAAGGAGGGCCCGCTGGGCATCGACTTCGACCCGGCGGCCTGCGTCCTCGCCCGCCGAAACCCGTCTGCCGATCTGCGGGAAGCGCACAGCGTTGTGACGCACGTTCAGGTCCGCGACGCGATTTGTGATTTCGACGGAGCAGGCCTGGAAGTTCCCGTCGGGCGGGGCGAAGTCGACTGGCCCGAAATCCTCGCCCTCGTCGGCGAGATGCACTACGCCGGCTGGCTTACCGTCCGCCGCACCGCCGGCGACGACATCCTCGGCGACACCGCGCGGGCCGTCCAGTTCATTCAGAACGTCGCCCTCGGACACTGACTCTCATCCCTCATTTCTCATCCCTCCCAGTGCCCCCTCCCGTCCTCTCCGTTTCCGAACTCACGCGGCAGATCAAGGACTGCCTGGAGGGGAACTTTCCGCTCGTGGCGGTGCGGGGGGAAATCTCCAACTGCGCCTTCGCCGGGTCCGGGCATGTCTATCTGACGCTCAAGGATGATGACGCCCAACTCCGGGCCGTCATGTGGCGGATGAAAGCGTCGCGGCTGAAATTCGACCTGCACGACGGCTTGCAGGTCGTGGCCGTCGGCAGAATCGATGTCTACCCCGCCCGCGGCTCTTATCAACTGGTGATCGAGGAGCTCATTCCCCACGGTCTGGGTCCGCTCGAGCTTGCCTTCCGCCAGCTCCACGACCGACTGGCCGCCGAGGGGTTGTTCGCACCGGAGAGAAAGCGGCCCCTCCCGCGCTTCCCGCGCCGGATCGCACTCGTCACCAGCCCCGCCAGCGCCGCCGTGCGCGACATGCTGCAGGTCATCACCCGCCGCTGGCGTGCCGCGGAAATCGTCGTCGTGCCGGTCCCTGTCCAGGGGGACGGCGCGGCGGAACTCATCGCAGCCGCGGTGCAGATGCTGCCGGGCATCCCCGGCGTCGACGTCGCGATCGTCGGCCGCGGCGGCGGCAGCCTCGAGGATCTGTGGGCCTTCAATGAAGAAGTCCTGGCCCGCGCGATCGTCGCCAGTCCGATTCCGATCATCAGCGCCGTCGGCCACGAAATCGACGTCACGATCGCCGACCTGGTAGCCGATCGCCGTGCGCTCACGCCGAGCGAGGCGGGGGAGGTCGTGGTGCCGGACGAGGCCGAAGTACTGGCCCTTCTTCAGCAGAACGCGCTGCGGTTGGTGGCGCTGTTGCGGGAGCGCGCCGCGGCAGCACGGTCGCGGCTCGACGCCCTGGCTTCGCGCCGGGTGCTCACTCGTCCGGGCGAACGGCTGCTGGCGCTGGCCGAACACGTCGATGACCTGGAATCACGGCTTCTGCGCGCGATCCGTCGCCGCCACCAGGACGCAACCGCCCGCTGGACGGCACTGGGCGCCGCTCTGGAGGCGCTCAGCCCGCTCAAAGTCCTGCAGCGCGGCTATTCGATCACAACCCGCGCCGCCGAAGGTGCGCTGATCCGTCGCGCCGACCAGATGCACACGGGGGAACTCATCATGACGAGGTTGGGCAACGGCCGAATCAGCAGTCGGGTCGAGCAGGTCTATCCCGAACGGGAGGCTTGATTCGTCAATGCTGGTCCGGGATGCTGAGCGATGTCAACATCGGCGAGCGGCGGGCGTCAGCCCGCTGAACCCGCGCCGCCTGTGCTGTGACCATCATGGAGCCCGCCGTGCCGGACGACAGTTCCACCAATGAATCCATCTCGCCCAACGAGCCGCTCTCCTTTGAGCAGGCGCTTGGCGAACTTCAGCAGGTCGTCGACGAACTCGAAGAAGGGAGCGTCGGCCTGGAGGAATCCATGCGCCGCTTCGAGCGCGGCACGGCGCTGCTGCGGCACTGCTACGGGCTGCTCGAACACGCCGAGCAGCGGATCGAGATCCTCACCGGCCGGGACGCCGCAGGCAACGTGGAGACCGCCTCGTTCGACGCAACCGCCACGCATGAATCCGCCGCCCCCAAGGCCGGCCGCCGCACCCGCAAAGCGCCGACAAAACCCAGGCCCGCGGCGCCGCCTGAAGAATCCGATCCCGGCGACACGCTGTTCTGACCCCCCATGCCTGCCGATCTCTCCCTGCGTCACGAACTCGTCGGTTCACTCTTTTCCCTCCTGCAATCCCGCGCGGAGTGGGACGAGTACCGGCTCACCGATGCACAAATCGCGTACTTTCACGAGTACGGATACCTCGCCGGTGTCCGCATTCTGACCGAGGCACAGGTCGACGTCCTGCGAGAAGAACTGCAGCAACTCTTCGATCCAGGGCACCCGGCCTTTTCGCTCTGGTACGAGTTTCACTCCAACGAATCCAATGACCCGAAGCAGGTGCTGTTCCACGCCCTCGGGGCCTGGCGGATTTCCCCCGGTTTTCACGACATCCTGTGGCACCCGGCATTCACCGTCCCCGCCAGCCAACTGCTCGGAGGGGCCGTCCGCTTCTGGCACGATCAACTCTTCTGCAAGCCGGCCCGTCACGGCGGCGTCGTCGCCTGGCACCAGGATTACTCCTACTGGACCCGCACCCAGCCGATGGCCCACCTCACCTGCTGGATTGGCCTCGACGACACGGACGAGAGCAACGGCTGCCTGCAATACATCCCCGGCAGTCACAAATGGAACCTGCTCCCGATCACAGGCCTTGCCGGGGACATGCACGCCATTCGACAGGTATTGAACGACGAACAATGGGACGCCCTGCAGCATCCCACGCACATCGTCCTCAATCGTGGCGAAGCCGCGTTCCATCATCCGCTCATGGTCCACGGTTCGCGTGAGAACCGGACGGATCGCCAGCGCCGCGCCACCGTGATCAACGCCGTCCGCGACGGCGTGCAGAGCGGCAGTGACGAGCCGCTCCTCGAAGGCATCCCCGTTGTCCCGCCGGGACAACCGCTTGGCGGCCAGTTCTTCCCGCTCCTCTACGACCCCGCTTCTTCGTTGCCTTAATCTCTGCGTCTTCCGCGCCTCTGCGGTGCTCAGTAGAACACCGCAGAGGCGCGGAAGACGCAGAGAAAAGAAATATGCTCCGGAGGATCGATCCGATGCTGCGCCCGTCAGTCTGCCTTGCACCTGTCTTGTTGTTGCTGTGCGCTGTCCCTGCGTTCGCGGACGCTCCGTCTCGTGGCAATGCGATTCCACTGATCGATCTCGCCGGCCAGGTCCAGCGGCAGGTGCTCGTCGATCGGGAACCGGGCCAGTATCTCGGCCACCCCACCACAGTGCTGCTCGAAGACCACCGCACGATGCTCTGCGTCTATCCCAAGGGGCACGGCCGCGGCGGAATCGTCTACAAGCGCAGCGCCGACGCCGGTCTTTCCTGGAGCGAGCGCCTCCCGACGCCGGAGAACTGGGCCACGTCACTCGAAGTCCCCACGCTACACCGCGTCATCGGACCGGACGGCACGAAGCGGATCATTATGTTCTCCGGCCTGTTCCCCTGCCGCATGGCCGTCACCGAGGACGACGGCCTGACCTGGTCGAACCTCAAACCGATCGGCGACTGGGGCGGCATCGTCTGCATGGGGAGCGTCGTCGACCTGCACACCGGTCCCGGCCACTACATGGCCCTGTTTCACGACGACGGACGCTTTCTCCGCGCCGACGGCAAGAATCTCAAGCAGTTCCACGTCTACAAGTCCCTCTCGACGGACGGCGGCCTCACCTGGAGCCAGCCGGAAGTCATCGCCCATCACGCCGACGCCGATCTCTGCGAACCGGGGGCAATCCGCTCACCCGACGGCAGACAACTCGCTGTCCTGCTCCGTGAGAACTCGCGCAAGCACAACTCGTTTGTCATCTTCTCCGACGATGAAGGCGCCACGTGGAGCGAGCCGCGTGAACTTCCGGGCGCCTTGACCGGCGACCGGCACACCGGCAGGTACGCCCCCGACGGTCGGCTCTTCATTTCCTTTCGCGACACGACGCACGACATACCCACGAAAGGGGACTGGGTCGGCTGGGTCGGCACGTACGACGACATTGTCACGGGCCGCGAAGGGCAGTACCGCGTGCGGCTCATGGACAACCATAAGGGGGCCGACTGCGCCTATCCGGGCGTTGAGGTGCTTCCGGATGGTACGTTCGTGACCACAACGTACGGCCACTGGACACCGGATGAACTGCCGTACGTCGTCAGCGTTCGCCTCCATCTGGCCGAACTCGACCTGCTGGCGTCGCAACGGACGGGGCCGGACGACCTGTTCGTGGCGACGCCCCTCACGCGCATCGGCGAATTCACTCCCGGCATCGAAGGCCCGGCCTGCGACGCCGAGGGAAACGTTTGCGCCGTCAATATCTACCAGCAGGGGACAATCGGCCGCGTGACGCCGGCCGGCGAAGGTTCGATCTTCGTCAAGCTCCCGGAGGATAGCGTCGGCAATGGCATCCGCTTCGACGGCCAGGGGCGGATGTACATCGCCGATTATGTAAACCACAACATCTTCCGCGTCCGTGTCCCGGACGCTTCCAGCGTCCGGGACACTGCGCCCGAACTGACTCTGTTCGCCCACCACGCCGACATGAGCCAGCCCAACGACCTCGCCATGACGGAGAGTGGAGCCCTCTACGCCAGCGACCCCGCCTGGGGTGCCGGCACCGGCCGCATCTGGCGCATCGACACGGACGGACGCGTCACGCTCGCCGTGGGCGGCATGGGGACGACCAACGGCCTCGACGTCAGCCCGGACGGCAGGACGCTCTATGTCAACGAAAGCGCCCAGCGCAACGTGTGGGCCTTCACGATCGGCGCGGACGGCGCGCTCTCCGACAAGCGGCTCATCAGGCAATTCTCCGACTTCGGTTTCGACGGCATGCGGTGCGACGTCGACGGCAGCCTGTACATCACGCGTTACGGCAAGGGGACGGTCGTCAAGATGTCCCCCGCCGGTGAAATCCTGCGGGAGATCGGCGTCCTCGGGGCGCGCCCGAGCAATCTCTGTTTCGGCGGGCCGGACGGCCGCACGGTGTACGTCACGGAGGTAGAGTATCGGCGGCTGGTGCAGTTTCGCGTCGATCGACCGGGGAGGGAGTGGGGGCATTCGAAGTAAGGAAGGCTCGCGGTTGACGAAGAAAACGATATTGCAGTAGCTCCGACTGAACGAGGTCGTCTAAGATGTAAGAGAGCACATTTGGTGTGTCCGATTGACGGGAACCATGGCATGACAATTGCCGCCGAGAGGTTGAAATCCGAACTCTCCGCCCTTCCGTCGGGTGACCGGGCGGCATTGGCATTGTTTCTGATTGAATCGCTTGATGGTGCCGATGATCCGGGCGTGGAATCGGCATGGCGGGACGAGGTGGATCGCCGCATCGCCGAAATCGGGGCCGGTACGGCGAATGGTGACACGGCTGAGGAAGTGATTGCTGACCTTCGCCGAAAATATGCATGAAGCCCGTCCGTGTTCACAGCGAAGCGCGGGCTGAACTCGACCGCGAGATTGAATGGTACGAGGCGCGCCACGTCGGGTTGGGAGTGGCGTTGCTCGCCGAGTTTGAGAAGATCGTGGATCGAATCGCGCATGATCCGCAGACGGGCGCCCGCGCACCGGGAAAGCGATACCATTTTATTCGCGTGCGCCGGTACCCGCTCGCCGTCTACTTTCAGGAGTTTCCGGAATTCGTGTGGATTGCCGCCGTGGCACACCACCGGCGCCGGCCGGGGTATTGGTCGACGCGGAAGCCCGATTAGGACCGTGTTGGCGATCTCGCCCATGAACAGGCCCCGACATGTCACGTGGTGCATCGTTCGCCCGCAACTCGACTCCCTGTAGAATCGTTGCGTGACACCCCTTGCTGACCGTCCTCCGCAGCCGTCGTTGCCCATCGACGACGTACTCCCGGCGCTCGTCGACACTCTCCGCGCGCATCCCGCCGCTGTACTCCGCGCTCCGGCCGGTGCCGGCAAATCGACCCGCGTTCCCCCCGCGCTGCTCGATGCCGGCCTGGCCCCGCAGGGGCGCATTGTGATGCTCGAACCGCGGCGCATCGCGGCGCGGACGGCGGCACGGAGGATTGCACACGAACGCGGGGCGCAGGTCGGCGGGCTGGTCGGCTATCAGGTCCGGTTTGACGAGCGGGTCGGCGCGGCCACCCGGATCGTCGCCGTCACCGACGGCATCCTGCTGCGGCGGCTGCAGGACGACCCGTTCCTGGAGGGGATCGACGCGGTCCTGTTCGACGAGTTTCACGAGCGCCGGCTCGACAGCGACCTCGCGCTGGGGATGGTCCGCCGCGTGCAGCAGACGGTACGGCCGGACCTCAAGATCGTCGTCATGTCGGCCACGCTCGCCGCGGAACCGATCGCCGCGTATCTCGGCGGCTGTCCGGTTGTCGACAGCGTCGGGCGGCTGTTCCCCGTCGAAATCCAGTACATGCAACGTCCCGATCGGCGGAAACTCCCACAGCAGGCGGCCGCCGCCGTCGAGCAGGCCTTTGCGCGGACGACCGGCGACATGCTCGTGTTCCTGCCCGGTGTCGGCGAGATCCGCGGCACGGCACGCGAACTGGAGCCGCTCGCGCAGCGCCACAACCTGGCCGTGCTGCCCCTCTACGGTGATCTGCCGCCGGAAGAACAGGACCGCGTGCTGGCGCCCTGCGCACAACGCAAGATTGTCCTGTCCACAAATGTGGCCGAGACGTCGATCACGATTGAAGGGATCACCACCGTCATCGACTTCGGCCTGGCGCGGATCATGTGGTTCGATCCGCATGTGGAACTCGACCGGTTGGAACTGACGCCGATCTCGAAGGCGTCGGCTGATCAGCGAGCCGGCCGCGCGGGGCGGACGCAACCCGGCATCTGCCTGCGGCTCTGGGACGAGACCTCGCATCGACACCGTCCGGACTTTGAACAGCCCGAAATTGCGCGGGTCGACCTGTCGGGGCCGGTGCTGCAACTGCTGTCGTGGGGCGAGACGGATGTCGCCGCATTCCCGTGGTTCGAACCACCGCCGCCGGCTGCGATCGAACACGCGTTGGATCTCTTGCGGCGGCTGGGGGCGCTGGACGAGCGAGGCGTCACGGAGCTTGGGCGCGTCATGGTCCGGCTTCCGGTCCAGCCGCGTCTCGCGCGACTGATTGTGGAGGGGCACCGCCTGGGACATCCTGAACGAGTCGCGCTCGTCGCCGCGCTGCTCTCGGAGCGGGACCCGTTCTTCCGATCCGACCGCGGCGCACCAACGGGTCGCGGCGGCCCGACCACGGCGGCGCACACGTCCCGCTCGGACGTTGTTGACCGCCTCGCGGCATTCGAGGAGTACGTCCAGCATGGTCAAAAGGAGTCGCATCTCGGCTCGATCAACGTCGGCGCGGCACACTCGATCCAGCGCGTCTGCGAGCAGCTCGTGCGGATGCTGCGACAGGAATTGGGCCGCGCGACCCGGTCCACGTTGTCATCGGACGAAACCGTGATGCGGTCACTGCTCGCGGCCTATCCGGACCGCGTCGCCCGCCGGCGCGACATCGGCAGCGCCAAAGGGCTGATGGTCGGTGGCCGCGGCGTACGGCTCGATCCGCGCTCGACGGTGCTGGAGTCGCCGCTGTTCCTGTGCGTCGACATTGACGCGGGGGACGCCGATGCCGTGGTGCGGCAGGCTTCGGCCGTCGAACGGGAGTGGCTCCCCGCCGAACGGCTGCGGATGGTTGATGAGCTGTTTTTCCATCCGTCGCAGCAGCAGGTGGTTGCCCGACGTCGCGTGTACTTCGACGACCTGCTGCTCGAGGAATCGCCGACGAGCGTGCCCGATTCCGACGAGGCCGCCCGGCTGCTGTATGAGTCGGCGCGAAACCAGTGGGAGCAGGTCTTCGCGGGCGAGTCGGCCGCGGAGTTCATGACCCGTGTGCGGTGTCTGGCGAACTGGATGCCGGACCTCGGCCTGCCGGCATTCGACCGGGAGCAGCTCGACGACGCGCTGCGCGATCTCTGTCGCGGGCGCAGATCATTCTCCGAGCTGCGGCAGGCGCCGTGGCTCGCTGCGCTGCAGGGGCAGCTCACGTATCAGCAACTGCGGGCCGTCGAGTCCGAAGCGCCGGAGCGGATCGAAGTCCCCAGCGGGAACCGCATCCGGTTGACATACGAAGAGGGGCGTCCGCCGGTGCTGGCGGTACGGATTCAGGAGATCTTCGGCCTGCGACAGACGCCGCGCGTGGCGGGCGGACGGGTCAAGGTGCTGCTGCACCTGCTCGCGCCGAACATGCGACCGCAACAGGTGACCGACGATCTGGAGAGCTTCTGGGCGAACACATACGCCGTCGTCCGCAAGGAACTCCGGCGGCGGTATCCGAAGCACGCCTGGCCGGAGGATCCGCTGACGGCGTCGCCGACGCGGAAGCCGCGCTGAATACAACCGGGGCGATGCGCGTCGTGCCTGGTTTGTGACCGGCGACGTTCCATCGTACACGCGGCAACGCTTGTCCCTCTTACTGCGCCCCGGCCACCCGGCCTTCGATCAGTGGTGATTAGTGGAGATCAGTGTTCCCGATTCAAACTTCACTTGAGCGATTTTCGCACGCGGTCGAAACCGGTCTTGATTTCCTGGGCGACGAGCTTGAGCGACTCACCGACCGCGCCGGCGGACGTGCCGACGGCCTTCTTGACCGGCTCGTAATCGGCCAGCAGCTTGTCGAATTTCGAGCGGACCTTGTCCCATTCCTGGCGGACCTCCTTACCGGCCAGGTTGGCTTTTACAGCCAACTGGTCCCGTTCCTGCTTCAGCGTGGCAATCAGTTCGTCCAGCGTCGATTTTTCGTGCGCCATGGTTCACTCCTTGATCTTGAAGGGACAGACCCGGTCCCCAAACTGAAGTGCAAAATCAATGCCATTCTACCCGGCTTCAGGATAGACGCACGCAGTCAACAGGGCCAGTGCGTCCCGGGTCACGGCATTGTGGCGCGTTCCAGACAGGCCCACGCGGCGAGCAATCCCCCCGCCAGCAGATGCAAGACGACGACCAGCGTTCCGACGCCCCACAGCGTGTGTGAGGCGTCGTCACGCGCGGCCTTGCGACCGAGGAACATCGTCGCTACGACGCCGCAGACCCACGACCAGTGCAGCATCACGTGCAGGACGATCCCCAGCGCCAAGGTGCAGAGGACGCCGAACTGGATATTCCGCCAGTCCGCCGCCGTGCCGCCCCAGAGCGTCCATCCGGTCGCTTCGATGCCGGCCGGAAACAGAAACTGCAGCACGGCAGACACCCAGCAGAGCAGCACAAACGTAACCGCCAGCGCGCAGTCCAGCCAGAAGTTCACCACCGTCTTCGACACCGACGATCCCCGGCGTGCGGCGGATTCCGGTGCTTGCGACCGGTCAGGTGCTTGTCGATTTTGCATCAATGGGGTCATGGAAGGCGCGATTCCTTCTCTGCACAGAACGGGCACTTCAGTGCAGAT
>CAZWGW010000083.1:14569-15081 GCA_964633565.1 uncultured Planctomycetaceae bacterium | reverse complement strand
GACGACACCGGCTGTGTACGGCAGCAGTTCGCTCAGCCACGGCCCCGACCGGCCGCATTGGCGGAAGCCGAACTTCGGGGCGATGACCGGAAAGTTCGACTGCCCCGAGGTCATGCCGGTGAGCCGCTGCCCCTGCCGGATGGAATCGGGGAGTTCGGTGCCGTGCAGTTCCTTGAGACGGGGTTTGTAGTCGAGCAACTCCAGAGGTGATGGCCCGCCGGACTGGAACAGGTAGACGACGCGCCGGGCTCGGGCGGGGAAGTGCGGGACGTTCAATACGGGGTCCGTCTGCGTCGCCCGGGCGTCGCGACCGAGCAGCGTCGCGAGAGCGGCTGTTCCCAGTGCCGTGCCGGAGCGTCCGCAGAAATGCCGGCGTGTGAGCTGGGTGCGGAGAGTGTCGAGAGGGGTCATCGGTGCTTTGTTTTTCGGCGTGCGGCGACTTGTCGCCGCTTTGTGATTTTTGAATCGTCCTGGAAATGGCGAATCCGACGTTCGAAATATTGATACTGGTC
>CAZWGW010000083.1:0-14559 GCA_964633565.1 uncultured Planctomycetaceae bacterium | reverse complement strand
GGCTATCCCTCGTTTCTAATTTTTGATCCTGGCCGTCGCCCACAAACACGCCCAAGGCGGCTACACGCCGCCGCACTCCGAAAGGCAAACGTCACGTCTTCGAAATTGCCTCGTCCAGGTTCAACAACACGCTCATCACAGCAGTCCAAGCGGCCAGCTCCGAGGGGGGGGCGACTGGCTGAGCCGGTGACGCAGCACCAATCTTGAGCAGTCGCTCGGCTTCGGCGGGGTCGGCCGCGAACCGCGCCCGTGCCTTCCGCAGGACGTCGCGAAACACGTCGAGTTCCGCCGACTGCAGTCCACGGCACAACACGAGCCGGGCGGCGTGCTGCAGTCGGCCGTCATCGTCCGCCGCCGCGGCCAGCACCCGCTCGGCGAGCTTGCGTGCGGCCTCTACGTACGTCGGGTCGTTCATCAGTTCCAGCGCCTGCAGCGGCGTATTGGTGCGGGCACGGCGGATGACGCACGTCTCCCGATCGGGGGCGTCGAACGTCGACATTCCGGGCGGCGGGCAAGTCCGCTTCCAGAAGGTGTACATACTCCGGCGATACAGCCCCTCGCCGGCGTCGGGCGTGTACTTCTCCCGGCGCTCGACGGAGACATCTTCCCACAACCCCTCCGGCTGATACGGCTTGACGCTCGGACCGCCGATTCGTTCGGCGAGCAGGCCGCTGACGACGAGCGCATTGTCGCGGACCGATTCTGCGGGGAGGCGATAACGCGGACCGCGGGCCAGCAGCTGGTTGCGCGGGTCCCGTTCCAGCAGTTCGGATGTGACGCGCGAGGACTGCCGGTACGTGGCCGACAGCACGATCATCCGCAGAATCGCCCGTTGGTCCCAGCCGGTCCGCACGAGTTCGGTCGCCAGCCAGTCGAGCAGTTCGGGATGGCTCGGCTGCGCCCCCTGGATGCCGAAGTCCTCGACCGTTTCGACCAGTCCCAGGCCGAACAGCATCTCCCACCAGCGGTTCACGGCCACACGGGCGGTCAATGGATGCTCCGGGCTGGTGAGCCATTGCGCCAGTCCCAGTCGATTGGCCGGCGCTCCCGCCGGAGTGGGTGCCAGAACTTCGGGTACGGCGGCCGTAACCTCCTCTCCACGCTGGTCGTACTGTCCGCGCCGCAACACATACGTCGGCCGCGGCGGGTCAAGGTCCTGCATGACCATTGTCACCGGGATGCTTTTGTCGAGTTCGTCGATCTGTCCCGGGAGCGCCGAAAGTTCCTCGCGCATCTGTCGCGATGAGACGTCGACGCGATCGATGTAGTATTGCCGCAGCCACACCTGTTGTTCCTTCGTCCTCTCCGATCGCGGTAGCGCGAGGATCGACTGCAATCCCGCGAGCGATTCCCCGCGGGAGAGCCGGCTGACGTCTTCGGCCGAGAGTGCGACGGAATAGAGTTGCACGTCGTCGATCAATCCGCGAAACGTGGCGGACGAGTAGCGCCGCCCGATGTGCAGCGGCTTGTCCGTTTTCAACGTGCCGTCGAGCGTGTTGTCGGTCGTCGCTTCAACCTCGCGCGGCTGACCGTCGACGTAGATCCGTACCGCCGTCGACCGCCGCGAGCCGTCGTATGTCACCACGACATGGTGCCATTCGTTCAGCGAGACCGGTTCTTTCGTGATGACCTTAAACCCGCGGTCCGGCCAGTGGTGTACGAAATGGGCGGCGACCTTCCCCTGTTCCATGATCAGGTCATAGCCGCGATAGGCGTTCGATTCGTCATCGCGGGCGAGCACGGTCGAAGGTTCCGTAGACGCGAGATTGATCCACGCGGCCAGCGAGAACCCGTTGTCGCTGTCAAACGCGCCAATGTCGCCGGCGTCGACGAACGTCGCGCCGTCGAACTCCAGCGCGGATCCCAGCCGGCCCGGCTGCCGCGACAACCTGCCGTTGATTGTGCCGTGCCGGGATACGTCGACGGCGTCCTGGACCTTGTCCCCCTCGATTTCATCCAGCGCGAAGTGCGCGACCAGGCCGACCGGTCCGGCCTGTGCGATCTGTTCGGGAGTCAGTGACTGCTCCCACGCATCCACCTCCGGGTCGATCTGCGCAGCTCGCGCGGCAAGCTGCGACTCCAACTCAGTCTTGCGGTGATTCAGGCGCTCCAGTTCCGACTGCTGCCCGGGCGACGGGACTTTGATCACCGGCTCCGCCATCCGCCCCTGGCTGTAGCCAACGATGTTGTCAGGAATGCTGTTGAAGTACGCCGCGAAACGGTAGTAGTCCTCCTGTGAGAACGGATCGTATTTGTGCGCGTGGCACCGGGCGCACTGGAACGACAACCCCATGAAGACCGTCGCCGTCGTGTGCACACGGTCGGCGACGTATTCGACGTGGTACTCCTCTTCGATGATCCCGCCTTCGGTCGTCAGCACGTGGTTGCGGTTGAAGCCGGTCGCGACGCGCTGCGCCAGCGAGGGATCCGGCAACTGGTCGCCGGCCAACTGCTCGATCAGGAACTGGTCGTACGGCATGCCGCGGGCGAAGGCGTCGATGACCCAGTCCCGCCACGGCCACATCGAGCGGGTCTCGTCGTTGTTGTAGCCGTTGGTATCTGCGTAGCGCGCGGCATCGAGCCAGTGCATGGCCATCCGCTCCGCATGCCGGGGGGACGTCAGGAGACGGTCGACAACTCGTTCGTACGCCCCGGGTGCAGCGTCCGCGAGGAACGCACTGAGTTCATCCGGCGTCGGCGGGAGACCCGTGAGATCAAGCGTGACCCGCCGCAGCCAGACGCCACGCTCGGCCTCCGGCGCCGGTTTCAGATTGGCTTCTTCGAGCTGCTGCAGCACAAACCGGTCGATCGCATTTCGCGGCCAGTCCTCATGGCCCACGGACGGCAGCGCGGAACGCTGCGGCGGGATGAAGGCCCAGTGTTGCGCGTATTCCGCACCTTGTGCGATCCAGCTCTGCAGCACGTCGCGCTGTGCTTCCGACAGCGGTTTCTTCGTCGACGGAGGCGGCATCACAACGTCTTCGTCTGCTGAGTCGATGCGTGCGACGAGGGCGCTCTCCTCCGGCTGGCGGGGGATAATTGCCCGCGCGCCGCTCTCGGTCGGCGTCGTTGCACCTGTGTATGAGTCGAGCCGGAGCCCGGCCTGCCGGTCGGCTGCGGATGGACCGTGGCAACTCCAGCAATGGTTGGCGAGGATCGGCTGGACGTCGCGACGGTAGTCAATCGCAGGACCGTCAGCAGCTCGCAGTTGCGACGCGACAACGCCGACAGCGGCTGCCACAGCCCAGGCGCCGGCACACACCAGCGGCCGCGCAAAACTTCGCATTGCAATGCTCACTCGGACGAGATGTTCCGAAGGTCGAGGCATGGCGAGCACACACTCGAAGTGTTGTTGGCCAGGAACAGTGCGTCCGTACCATCGTGGACTTTTCGCCGATCCTCACCATACCACAGACGTGGGGTCTGTGCATTGATGATCGCCACCGGCTGCGTGCACGATCTTTCGATGACCGAGGGCGGGCGCGAGATCATCCGGCGCGGCGGATTGCGGCATCCATCGAGTCGCCGCGTCATCATGATGCACATGCGACGTTTTCGTCGTGCAACAGTGTTGCGTCCTGTCAACGTGAGCGCGATTCCCCCCGGTTCTACGAAGAAGTTAGTTGTACCGCCGGTGCCGTGACGTAGGCTTTCGCTGCGAGTCTCACATCTCGATTCGCGTCACGTCACGTTTCCCATCTCACGTCGGAGGTACAGTTCCATGCGCGTGCAACATTGTTTCCTGCGGGGCGTCTGTCTGTTCATCGGCGGCGCGGTCCTTGCGCCGGTTGCGACGCGGGCCCACGACCAACTGATTGCGAACGGCGGGTTCGAAACCGGGGACTTCACGGGTTGGGCGGTTGTGAACTTCGAGCTCGCCGACGGCACGGGAGGATGGGCCATCAACGACGGGACGGTTGTTCCGACGCCCCTGGCCGGTGCGACCCCGCCTATCTGTGGCTATTACGACGCAGTGAGCGGGCAGACGGGTCCGGGCCTGCGGTTGCTGATTTCGTCGCCGATTACGGTGCCCGCAACTGTCAGCGAGGCCTGGCTGAGCTGGTCCGACCGAATTCGACACCTGGAGGCGGCCGGCACATTCCTGGACCCCAACCAGGAATTCCGCGTGCTGTTGACCGACGTCAACGGCCAGACGCTCGCTGAGATCTTCTCCACCAACCCCGGAGACAATCCGATTCAGTACGGACCGAACCGGCGGTGCTTCGACGTGACAGTCCTGCTGCAGTCGCTCGCTGGCCAGACCGTGCACCTGGTGTTCGCGCAGCAGGACGAGCTGCTCGATCTGGTCGTCAACGTCGACAACGTGAGCCTGCGCGTCGAAGACGATGCCGAGGACGACGCAGACGACGATGAAGACGACGAGGATGAAGCGGACGACGAGGACGAAGATGAAGACGAGGATGAGGATGAAGCCGAGGATGAAGACGAATGCGAAATGGAGATCGAGTTGGATATTCAGCCGGGCTGCCTCGAGAACAGCGTCTGCCTGAAGCCGGCTGCCGGCACGACCGCCGGTGTGTTGCCGGTCGCGGTGCTCTCCAACCCCTGGCTTGACGCCTGCAACGTCGACCCGCTTTCGCTCACCCTTGGTGATCCATTGCTGTCGGGCTCCGCGGTGCCGTGTGCGTGCCATGAGGAGGACGTGGATTCCGACGGAGACGTTGACCTCGTCGTCGACTTCGACGTCAAGAGCCTGGTCGCCAGCAAAGCCATCAGCGCCAAGAGCAAGTCGCTGGGCCTGACGGGGGCCACGCTGCATGGACAGTCCATCGCCGGTACGGACACCGTAAAGATCGGGAAGGCCGGCGGCAAGAAGGGCGGAAAGTCGTCGACCGGGCGCAAGGGCGGAGCGAAAAACAGGTAGTTGCCACTGCAATCATTTCCGGTGGGCAAGCAGCACGCGACAGTTGTGTGTTGCTTGCCTGCCGGAGGTTCGGAGGACCGACGTTCGAGTCGGCGGCCCGAGTCGCTGGTGGTTCTGTCGTCATCGTGCCGGTGGACCTTTCCGCTCTGGCAGACTTTGCGGTCGGTGACGACTACGCCATCCCTGTACCATGCACGAGTTCTCACCGGAGGGGCACGAGCGTCGTTTCCCTGACTTCGCACAGTGTGCGATGTCGATTGTTCCGAACAGCCGGACAAACGGAAGTGTTCGGAACGCTGCTGGTCCGCGCTCTGTGCCGACGAACTGACCGTCAAGGGATCTCGCAAGGCCCCAGGAGGGGGGAGATGCGAACAGGGACGTGCTTCGGCCTCCTGGCCGTGGTGATACTCGCAGCATGCGGCGGCGCGGGGCCGGCGTGCGCTCAGTCCCCTTGCGACGGCGAGACTTGGGTGCCGATCACGCCCGGTCTCTGCGACTGGCTTGATTGTGGCGGCGCCTCCCTATTCTGTCGCGAAGAACCGCTGCTGCAGTGCCTGCGGAAGCAACCGCTGTGGCGAAACTGGACGTACTCCGTCGGCGGCGAATTCCGCTACCGCTACATGGACGAGCAGACCCGACTGCGGCCTGCTGGAACGGTGCGCGACACGTACAACCTGTGGCGCATCGCCCCGTTCTTCGAAATCGGCAACGACTGGGTGACGGGGCACGTGCAGGCGATTGATGCGTCGATCTTCGACAACGAGATCGCGGAAGTGCCCATCGATCGTAACCGCGCCGACCTGCTGCAGTACTACCTGGACTTCAGCCTGTGGGACACGGACGACGGCAAGCTGCGTCTCCGGGCAGGGCGACAGTTCGTGCAGTACGGCTCGCAGCATCTCGTCTCGCCGTTGGGCTGGGCCAACACGTACCGCAACTTTGAGGGCTTCCGGCTGTATTACCAGAGCGCCGGCTGGGACATCGACGCCTTCGCCGTACGGCCGGTGAACGGCGCGGCCGTGGCGTCGCAGTACCGGCCGACGAGCCGCGATGTGCCGGACGCCAGCGTGTGGCTCACCGGCATCTATGCATCGCGGAAGCAGGTGCTTGGCGGAGCGTTCGACCTGTACTGGATGTGGAACAAGGAAGACGAGGCGCTGCTCAACCGACAGGACGGCAATCGGCACACGTTCGGAGCACGATACTGGGGGACGAAGCCCCTCCCAGACATTCTGCCGACCAGATCGACCTGGACGTGGGATGCCGAGGGGGCCTGGCAGGTCGGCGACGACAACTTTATGGTCGCGGGCCCAAAACGCGACGTCGGCGCCGGGTTCCTGTCGACGATCGGTGCCTTCACATTAACCGAGGCGCCGTGGACGCCGGCTTTGCAGGGGCTGTTCTGGTGGGGCTCTGGAGACAGCACTCCGGGGACAGGCTCCATTTCGACCGTGACGACGCTGTATCCGTTCGGTCACTTCTACTGGGGTATTCTCGACAACTTCAACGGCTCCAACCTGCTGGACTACAGCCTGCAGGCGACGATCAAGCCGCACAAGAAGTTGACACTGCTGGCGGCGTGGCACTGGTTCGACAAGGCCAACCGCAACGACGCCATCTACAACATCGCCAGCGTGCCGCAGGGGGGCGCGACAACGAGCCGCAATATCGGGCAGGAACTGGACCTGATCGGAACGTACGCGATTAATCCGAACCTGCAGGTGCAGGTCGGGTACTCCTGGTTCTGGTACGGCCAGGCCGTCGATCAGCAGCCAGCCCTTGTCCGCGATGACGCGCATCAGTTCTATCTGATGACGACGCTGGGGTTCTGAGTCGGTTGAACTTTGTTCACCACTGGCCGCCGAACCGGTCCGTTTCATTCCCGGCCGGCAGAAGTGGTCGACTGAGTTGACTCAGACAATCACGCGACGCCAGGTACGTCGGATGTCGTCCGTGCTGTCAATTCCGGCATCCCCCTGCGACAATAACGCCGTACCGGTTTCAGGCACCCCGCGCCGCCGCATCGGTGGATGGGTCGCCTCGCGTGGAAAGTTGGCGTCCTGCCGGCAGGGTCGCCGCGGCATGTCCGACGTCACCCGTATTCTTTCGGCCATTGAGCAGGGCGATCCACACGCGGCCGGGCAACTGTTGCCGCTCGTCTACGACGAGCTCCGCCGGCTGGCCGCACAGAAAATGGCCCGGGAATCACCGGACCAGACGCTGCAGCCGACGGCCCTCGTGCACGAAGCCTATCTGCGCCTGGTGAATGGCGACGAGGGAGGGCACTGGAATGGCCGCGGACACTTCTTCGGGGCCGCCGCCGAGGCCATGCGGCGGATCCTGGTCGAAAATGCCCGCCGCAAGGGACGGGACAAGCGCGGCGGCGATCGGAAACGGGTCTCCCTCGATCAGGCCGATTTCACTCAGGCCGCGTCGCCGGAGCAACTGCTGGCCCTCAACCAGGCCCTGGAAAAACTGGCGGCCGCCGACGAAGCCGCGGCCCTCCTCGTGAAACTCCGGTTCTTCGCGGGGTTCTCAATCGAACAGGCCGGCGAAACGCTCGAAATCTCCCGCGCAGCCGCTTATCGCCTGTGGTCCTACGCGCGGGTCTGGCTCCACTGTGAGTTGCGGGACGCCGACCGCTGACGACCGCCGGCCCGGAATTTTCCAGATTTCTGAGACAAATGCGGCGACGACGGCGCACTGCTGTCGGAGCCGCGCCGTTCCCTTTTGCGTCGGCAAGACCATGAACCAGCCCAGCGACCACGCCAAAACGATCTTCCTCCGCGCCCTCGAAAACCATCCCCCCGAGCAGTGGGAGGACTTCCTCGACGGCGCATGCGGCGGAGATTCGGACCTTCGCGCGCGCGTCGCCGATCTGCTCCAGGCGCACAATGAATTGGGAAGCTTCCGCGACGACGCCCCGGCACGGGCCAATACGGTCGACATGCCGGCCGCTCCGGAGGCCCCCGGCGCCGTGATCGGACCCTACAAGCTGCTGCAGCAGATCGGCGAAGGGGGGATGGGTGTCGTCTACATGGCCGAGCAGACGGCGCCGGTGAAGCGCAAGGTGGCTCTCAAGGTCATCAAGCCCGGCATGGACACCCGGCAGGTGATCGTCCGGTTCGAGGCCGAGCGGCAGGCGCTGGCCCTGATGGACCACCCGAACATTGCCCGCGTGTTCGATGCCGGCGCGACCGAGGCCGGGCGGCCGTATTTCGTGATGGAACTCGTTAAGGGGGTGCCGATCACGGAGTACTGCGACCTGAACAATCTGCCCATGCACGCCCGGCTGGAGTTGTTCGTCACCGTCTGCCACGCCGTGCAGCATGCGCACCAGAAGGGAATCATCCACCGCGACATCAAGCCGTCGAACGTGATGGTCACGCTGCACGACGGCCAACCAGTGGTAAAGGTGATCGATTTCGGCATCGCCAAGGCGGTCAGCCAGCAACTGACGGAAAAAACGCTGTTCACCAACTTCGCCCAGATGGTGGGGACGCCGCTGTACATGAGCCCCGAACAGGCGGAGCTGACAGGGCTCGACGTCGACACGCGGACCGACATCTACGCGCTGGGGGTGTTGCTCTACGAATTGCTCACTGGCACGACGCCCTTCGAACAGGTCCGCATGCGCCAGGCCGCGCTGGACGAAATCCGCCGCATTATCCGGGAGGAGGAGCCGCCGCGGCCGAGCACGCGGCTGAGCAGCACGGAAGGGGGCACACAGACCGCGGTCGCCGCGCGTCGCCACATCGACCCGAGGGGTCTCAGCCGCCTGGTGCGGGGAGACCTGGACTGGATCGCGATGAAAGCGCTGGAGAAGGACCGCACGCGGCGGTACGCGACGGCCAACGCTTTCGCCGCGGATGTCGTGCGGTACTTGAGCGATGAGCCGGTGGAGGCCTGTCCGCCGACATCGGGGTATCGGTTCCGCAAGTTCGCGCGGCGGAACCGAGTCGCGATGATGACCACGGGATTGGTGACCTTAGCGCTCGTGGCGGGTACGATCGTGAGCACCTGGCAGGCGATCCGCGCGACGCGGGCCCGTCAGGATGCCGAAGTGTCTCGAACGGAAGAAGCCGCACAGCGAGCGGTTGCCGATCAGCGGCGAATCGAGGCCGATGAGCAACGTACCGAGGCCGAGAGTCAGCGCCAGCAGGCGGACGACGCGCGCAAGGATGCGATCGCGAGCTTGCAGAAGGCCCGCGAAGCGGGGGAAGAGTTTTTCACCCTGGTCAGCGAGAGCCGGCTGCTGGAGGAGCCTGGCTTACAGCCGTTGCGAAAAGACCTCCTCGAAGCCGCCGTGACTTACTACGAAGGCCTGGCGACCGGTAAGAGTGAGGACCCGCGGGCTCAGACCGATGTGATTGCGAGCCGGCTGCGCCTGGTTCAGATCTACTACCACACCGGCGCGCGGGAACAGCACATTTTGGCCCTCGAGAAAGGGGTCGAGGTCGTTGCGGAGTTCCTGGCCGCGCATCCGAACGCCGCCAGCGAGCATTGCAGGCTGGCTGGGTTCTTTTACGGCGGCCGTGGTGGGTACGAGATGCAGCCGTTTTCCGACCGACATCGAGCCGAACAGGCCTATGAGCAAGCGACCACACTTTGGGAAGAGCTGGTCAAGCGCTATCCCGCTGTCACCGGGTTTCAAAGCGATTTGTCAAAGTTCTACGATTTGCAAGCGAACGTGCAACTCGAAATGGGACGCCGGGAGGATGCTCTGCGCACGGCGCAGAAGGTCCGCACCATCCGGGAGCAGATTGTCCGCGCCAATCCCGGCGTTTACGAACACGTAGCGGAACTGGCCCATTCCTATAAAACTCTGGCCGTGTTGCTGAGCGAAACCGATCCGGACGCGGCAGAGGCATGGTTCCGCCAGGCCGTCACCATTCAAAAAGATGCTCCCGACATCGCCACCTATCAGGAGTTCCTCGGACGGCATGAACTGGAGTTCGGCCAATTCCTCCGGACGCGCGGCCGTCCAGAGGAGGCAATCCCGCTCCTGCACGAGTCAGCAGGTATCTTTGAAAAGTTGGCAGAAAAGTTTCCGCACGACAGCCAGTTCCGAGCAATGGCCGAAAAGTCGGCAGAGGCGGTAGAAATCATCAATCAGATCGCGCCGCGTACGGGAGCGGAATATCTCGCGCGGGCCAAACATTACCAATCGCTGGGCGACACGACACGGGCTCTGGCTGATTATCAAAACGCGGTTGCCGTCGCCAGCGCGCTGGTTGCATCAAGCCAATCAGACGCCGCGTTGCGCGCGGATCTTTTGCAGCTATTCACCGACGCAGCCTGGAGCTTGATCGATCAGGCCAAACTGCCCGAGGAAGGGGAGACGATAGCACTGCAAGGTCTGGCCGTGGCGGAGCAAGCAATCGCTGATTTCCCCAACGAACCAAAGTTTCACTGGAAGTCCGCCGACTTGTACTTTGCACTGGGGTGGTCGCGCATTCGCGCCAAGCGGGATGCACCGGCTGCGGAGGCCTTTCGCCAGGAAATTAAGCGACGCGACGACCTCGACGCGCGATTCGGCAGCCAGCCGCCACGGCGATTGTCTTACGAACGCGCGTGGAACGGATTGGGGATCGCGCTGGGGCAAGCAGGAAAACTCGAAGAAGCAATTGCAGCCCACCAGCGCGCTTTAGAACTGGCGGACAAACTGGCGGCAGACATTCCCACGAATGCAGAGTATGTGCGACGGCCCGTTGTCAGCCACTCGAATCTTGCCGGGTTGTTTCGCCAAGCCAGTCAACTGGACAAGGCCGAAGAGCACTATCGCCACGTCGCCGATTTCTTTGCGACGCACCCCGAGCAAAAGGATTCTGACAATCGCCGGGCTTGGGCCTTGTCAAGTCTCGCGCTGCTCCTGTCCCGGCGCGGTGAACACGAAAAGGCAGCCGAGATCTACGGCCAGCTCCTGACAATTCAGCCAGATTCGCCGTCTCCCTGCAACGATCTGGCGTGGCTGCTGGCCACGTGTCCGGAGGTCAATCTCCGCGATCCGACGCGCGCCATCGAGCTGGCCAGGAAGGCCATTGAACTGGCGCCGAACAACTGCAGTCATTGGAACACGCTCGGTGTGGCTCAATACCGCGTGGCGGACTGGACGACCGCAATCCAGTCACTGACAAGATCAGAGGAACTCGCGCCAGATCAGTTTACCAGCTTCAATGAGTTCTTCCTGGCGATGGCTCACTCACAACTCGGCGAAACGGACGCCGCGCGACGCTGCTACGATCGCGCCGTCGCCTGGATGGAGCAGCATCAACCCGCTGATCCGGAACTCCAGCGGTTTCGCGCCGAGGCCGTCGAGTTGCTCGCGCCGAGCGCGCCACAGGATGAGTAGGCGCGGCTGTCGCTTGAGCGTGGTGCTGGCACGTTCGAACGGCCGTCCCGCGAGACTGATTCTGACGCTTTCCTGAATCAGTCCAATCTTTCGCCTTTGTTGAGACAACGGCGATGCCGACGGCGCACTGTAGTTGGGCGCGTAAGCGACGCCCGGCGAGGTCTCGCTTGGCCGACCCGCAACAGGCGGGTGCCCGACCCTCACTGGCCTGATGGCCTCGCTCAGGAGCTCGGCTTGCGCGCCGGGAACGATGGCTCATCGCTCAAACGCATACCTCTAAGGATTTGAATCATGACATCGAAACTCATCCGCCGGGAAAGGACCTGTCTATCCCTTGCAGTCACCATCATCGTCGCCTCGACGCTGACGTCGGTAAACTTCGCCCGCGGCGGCAAGCCAAGTCCGGCGCCCGCCCCGTATTCCATCACTGATCTCGGCTCGCCGCGTTACAGCAATCGCCATCTCCTCTGGCGAAGAGCCTACGAAATCAACGAGCCGGATAACCAAGGCCTGATGGACATCATCGGCTGGGACGGTTTCGGCTCGGCCGTGTGGGGAGTGTCTGCAAGCGGGGGCGTCGTTAGCCGGGACAATCTCGCGGCTGACATGAAGGTGACCGCGGTCAACGACAACGGTCTTATCGTGGGCAGGTTTGGCGACTACGAGTACCTGTTTGCCAACGTGCCGGGCGTGGGCATGGTGGTGCTGCCCGGGTCCGAGTTGTTTAACCACGCCGCCGTCAACAACCTTGGGCGCGTGGTCGCACAGTCGCCCGCACTGGAAGAGGGCGCGATGTGGACCATCGCAGCGGATGGAAGCGTCAGCGAACCCGTGAGCCTCGGGGATTTCCGTCCGATGGATATCAACGACTGGGATGAGATGGTGGGAATGCAGGATACCACCGCGACGATCGCCTGGTTCGAGGAAGGCGCGCTGCAAACCTCCAAATTGCCCGGCCTCTGGCCAGGCGACTTTGGTGTCGCAACCGCCATCAATAATTGGGGCGAAGTGGCTGGCTATTCGTTGCAATCGACGGTCAACAGTGGGACATATCTCCCGTTTCTCTGGACGCCGGATCAAGGGCTGACGGCACTGGGGTCCCTCGGCGGCGTCCATGGAGTCGCCATTGACATCAACGATGGGGGCACGATCGTCGGCTGGTCGTATACGAACTCGCCCCGCAATAGCGAGCAGCACGCGTTCCTGTGGGAAAATGGCACGATGCTTGACTTGAACGGGCAACTCGAAAGCAACAGCAAGCGGACGCTTCAATCTGCGGACGGAATCAACAACGCAGGCCATATCGTCGGCAGCATGTTTACGGTGCAGAGTGGAACCACGACGCTCAAAAGCTTCCTGCTGACGCCGAAACCGTAACGAAAACGGCCGCTGAGTCCCAACCGCGAAGAAGGACACGCACCGGCCTTGCGGCCTCGCCCCGGCGCTCGGTCTGCGCGCCGGGAATGCGGCACTCTCCTTGTACCGCAGACCGCCGAGAGACCGGAGCCAATTCCCATGCGCACATTGAATCGACCGAGACCAGCGTTCACGCGAGTTCTTGCCGTCGCACTCGCGGCGGCAGCACTCGTCGTCCTTGCCAGATTGGATGTGCTATGGGCGGCCAAGCCCGCTCCCAAGCCCGCCCCCAACCGCCCGATCTCGTATCTGACTCCGACGAAGACAATGGACATTGCGGTGATTGACGAAAACGGTTCCAGCAGCGTCACGGTCAACCGAGATACGCTGGGCACCTATCCGCGCTGGTCCCCCGATGGACTGCTGATCGGCGGTTATTACAAATGGCTCGGAAGCGACGACGCCATCATGGCGATGATCCCCAGCGGCGCGAACGAGCAGGCCATCCTGACCGAGGGGGAGTTCCTGGCGTGGAACCTGTCCCGCCCCGGTGTACAAGGCTCAACGGGGTTTGATTTCTACTCCAGCAACTGCTGGCTCGGAACGGACGCCATCATCTTCACCGGTTCCACCACATACCTGGACGAGTCGGGACAGGCGTACACAGACAACCGGCTGTTCATCGTGGAAGCGAGCGGCGGTATCACGCCGCTGACCGAGTCGGCGCCGCATGAGGGCTATGACCGCGACCCGCACTGGTCGGCGGCGCTCGACAAGGTCGTGTTCGCCACCACCGGAGACTTCGATCCCGAACTCTATGCCATCAATCCTGACGGGACGGACCTGCAGCAGATCACCAATCTTGGGGGCGGCGAGCGGCATTTACGCTGGCCCGTGTGGAGCCCCGCCGGCGACCGCATCGTCGTGTCTGTGCGTCCCGGGCCGACATCAAACTGGCAACTGTGGATTCTCGATGTGGACTTGACTCAGCCGAATCCCGGTGAGGGACCAGGCGGACGCGTCACCTTTCTGGATCAGTTCAAGGTCATTGACGGCGGCGGAGGCTACGTGCAGACGGCAGCCTGGTCGCCCGACGGCCAGCGGCTCGTCTTCTCCCGCACCGTGTACGACAGCCGCAACCGCCGGTTTTTTGAACTGGTGATCGCCGACGCCGCGTCGGGCGCCGAGACCGTGATCAAGCGCTCCTCATCGAACATCGAGCTGCCCGACTGGAACCCCGTGCCGTGACGGTCCCGCCGACCGACATTGATGACTGCCTGTGTCGAAAGACCGGCTGATCAGGACGACGGCACATCCATTCCACTTCCGATCCCACAGAAAGACCACCATGCTTCCACGACCCTCTTCGCCACTGATCGTGACTCTATTGCTGCTCGGAACTGCGCTCGTCTGCGCCGCTTCGGGCGTCGCCAAGGGGCCTCGGCCTCCCCCGCTGCCGGTCAATCGCCCCATCTCCTTCCAATTGAAGAGCAACTTTGACATTCGGCTCGCCGATGAAGCGGGGTCCAGCATCGTGACCGTCAACACGGGCGTCGGGAACGGCGGATGGCCGCGCTGGTCCCCCGATGGCTCACTGCTCGGTGGGTATTTCAGGCTGTTGTCGGACAGCAGCGGCCGTATTGTCGAACGCCGCATCATGGCCATGCGGCCCGACGGTTCCGGCGAATTCACCGTCCTCACCAGCACGGAGTTCGATACCTGGAACCTGTCGAGGCCGGGAATCCTGTCGTCTTTTCTTCCCAACCTCAGATACTACCTGAACAACCCCAGTTGCTGGCTCGGTAACGGCGCGATGGTTTTTGGCGCCTATGCATCCTACGACGCGTCGTTCTTCGGGCAGACCGATCAGAGTTACAACACGAACGGCCTGCGGTTATTCATCGTCGATGCCAATGGCGGCATCTGGCCGCTGTCGGAAACCGCCATTCAGAATGCCGGTTCCGAG
>CAZWGW010000082.1:7533-15088 GCA_964633565.1 uncultured Planctomycetaceae bacterium | reverse complement strand
GGATATGGATGCCCGTGTCGCTGGCCGCCAATTCCTGCGTATCGTGTGAGAGGACGCTGGCCTCGTCCGCCGCCGCACCACGCGGCCGGATCACTTCCGTCGACTGCGCGCCCCGACGGGCCGCCCGGTACTGGTGCGCGACGCGCGCCAGCAGGCCGCGTGCCGCCAGTTCGCGTGCAAAGGGGGTGACCCAGCTCTGCAGCAGGGGGGCCTTGCCGTCGAGGCCAACCGTGACAATGCGCCCCCGCAGCAGCACGTCCTTGTCGTTCTCCTCGAGCCACTCGGCGCGCGCCAGATTCAGGAACCGATCGAACTCCGCCACCGACAGCGGCAGGCGACCAGCCACAACCGTCAGAAAATCGCAGATGCTCGCCATGTCCCCGGCATCGATCTTCTCCAGCGCCGCCGGATGCGCGGCAGACCGGACCTGCGCCTGATGGCGGAACGTCAGCGACAGATCCAGGAAACTCGCCAGTTGCGCGTGCGCGACGGTGGGGCTGTCCGCCTCCAGCGGCTGCAGTTCGCGACGAATCTGCTCCCCCACGACCGTCGCGAATTCCCCGGTCCGCGCCTGCAGGAGCGGGCGTTCCTTGTCGAAGAACGACGCGGCGCCTTGCGGATATCTCTTTGGCTGCCCCGCGACGATGCGGGCCATCTGCTCGGGGATGCGGTCCCGCGCCGGGACCCGCTGGCGGAGCGGCGCCACCTCACCGGTTGCATCAAGCCACTTCACGGCCACGTAACGGCGGCCAAAGCCCCCATCCCGCTTCAGTCGTTGTTGACGAACCCGCTCCAGCGCCCGGGCACCACCCGGCCCCTCCGCCGCGATGGCCTTGATCGCGCTGACCACCGCGTCAACAGCGGTTTGATCCACGGGACGATCGAGGAAACGATTGACGGCAGCGACCAGCGGGTCAGCAAGAGCGCGCGGGCAGTTCCAACTCGCGGTGCGGGGGTGACCGGCGCCGGACCCCGCAGGCTTGTTCGCGGACATCAGCACAGACCTCCGTTCTGTCTCGTCACGGTTCGTGGACGAGAAGGCCTGAAAGAGGTGTGAGTGGACTGTCGCAGTACAATGCGCCGCCCGCGGAACAATCAACGCACGCTGATGCGGAAAAAATAGCAGGCGTCGATGTCGACTTCAAGAATTCAAGGACGGGGATCAGGAGGTCTTAAGCCGTTGTCGATCCCCTCATTCGAGCACTTTCTTCGCCCTTTTCACGTCGTCGACGGCGATCGCCAGTTCAATCAGGTCTCCGGCGAGACCGACGACGTACAGGGCCTCCAGGTTGACGCCGGCATCGGCCAGTTTCGCGGCGACCCCCGTCAGTTCGCCGGCCTTGTTTTCGAGCATCACGGTGGCGACTTCGTGTTCGTCGAAACGGATGTTCGCCTGCTGCAGCGCGTGCCGGGTTGCTTCGACGTCGTCAGGGATCAACCGCAGTAATGCCTGGTTCCCCAGCATCATGGCGGCCACCGACCTGAGGTTGACTCCGGCCAGCGACAGCGCGTTCGTGACGCGGGCCAACTCACCCGGCCGATGGGTCAAGGGAATTGCGAAGTCTCTCATGGCCATCCTCCCCCGGTCTGGAATGGCCCGCGGGACCCGACGGTCCGCCGACGGGGACAGTATAACACCGGGCGCGGAGTGATTGGCACCCTTTCGAAGGTTACGGACCGCAAAAGGCGGAACGGGCGATGCCCGGAGGCATCGCCCGTTGTATCCCCTGGCAATTGTCCGACGTCGAGCAGCGACCTACTCGCGCACGCTCACTTGCGACTGCGACAACGGGCATGGTGTCGCCGACGTGGTCTTGCCGCCCTTCGCTGGTTCGGGTGGGAGGATCACCTGATCGATGACGTGGATCACGCCGTTCGCGGCGTCGATGTCCGTGGCCGCCAGCCCTGCGGCGTTCACCTGCGCCTTGCCGCCGCTGACGCGGATGTGAATCTCGCTCCCCTGCAGGGTCTTCGCCTTGCCGATGGCAAGTGCGTCGTCGGAGTAGACGCGGCCCGACACGACGTGGTACTTGAGGATGTCGGCGAGCCTGGACTTGTTCTCCGGCTTCAACAGGTTTTCCACCGTCCCCGCAGGCAATTTTGCAAACGCCTCATCGGTCGGCGCGAAGACAGTGAACGGTCCCTCGCCTGACAGCACGTCAGCCAGCCCGGCGGCCTTGGCCGCGGCCAGCAGCGTACCGAACGTCCCCGCCTTCCGGGCCGTCGCAGGAATGGTGTCGGAGGCAGGGAGGATCACGGCGTCGATCACGTGGATCACGCCGTTGCTGCACGCGATGTCGGTCTTCACGACGTTCGCGCCGTCGACCGTCACGCCGCCGCCGGCCGCCTTGATGTCCACCCGCTGGCCATTGAGCGTTTTCGCCCCGGAGAGTTTGACGACCTTGTCGGCCTTCACTTCGCCCGCAACCACGTGGTACGTCAGCACCCCGATCAGTGCCCGCTTGTTTTCGGGCTTGAGCAGGTTTTCGACGGTCCCCGCGGGGAGCTTTGCGAACGCCTCATCGGTCGGGGCGAACACTGTGAACGGCCCTTTCCCCTTGAGGTCATCCACGAGGTCCGCCGCCGTCAGTGCGGCTGCGAGGGTCTTGAACGACCCGGCGGCAACGGCCGTGTCGACGATGTCCTGCTTCTCCGCCGCACGGACAGCCGTGTTTGCCATCACGATCACGGCGGCGGCCAGCACGTTCTTCCAGCTTGACTTTCGCATCTCGATTCCTCCCTAAGTTGTTGTGTGGGTGCCGCTTTTGTGAAGTGCGGCTGAACGATCGATTTCATAAAATCGTCCAAATCGTTCATACGGTTCTAGACGGCAGACGTCGGCCGGCAAGGGAATTGGGGAGAAAAATTGTGCGATGCCCCGGCCCCGCTCGCGCGGTGCTCACACGCGGGGCCGGCGTAGACGTCAGGGGTTTGCGCTGACCGTCGCCGTCACGGTCAACTCGTAATCCCCGGGAGGCAGCGCGCTGCGATCCCCCGTCAGGAACAGCACGTCGAGCACCAGGACGGCCCGGCCCGGGCCGTCCGATTCCACCCGCACCGTCGCCATCGAGTCGCCCGTCGCGTAGCGGCTCTGGTCCTGTGCGACCACGACCGCCCAGTTTCCCGGCCCGGCGGAGTCTCTGACTGAGAGGCCCAGTAAGACGTCGCGCAGCGCGTTGTCAGTCTGCCGGCTCTGAAATGCGCCGTCCGTCGACAAGTCGACGGTCAGACCGGACGGAAACGTGCCGGCGACCTGCCAGTTTTGGGCGGGAAACTGCTGCGCGGCGTCCGTCCCGTCATGCACCAGTTGTACGCCCCGGGGGGCGATGATCGTCGCCTTGGAGGGGACGTGGACGACGAATCGCTGCGTGGCCCGCGCGGCGGGTCCGGCGGCCGGACAATGTGTTGCGAGCAGCCCCAGGACAACGAGGACCGGGCGGAGGTCCATGCGCGTGTTCCGACAACAGGGATTGTGCGGGATCTCTCTCCTGTACTGATTGTGACGGCACAGGCCGACCTGTGGGAAGCCCCTACCGTGAGACAATGGCGATTTCGCCCGTTGCCAGCAGCACGAGTCGGGTCGAGATGTGTTGCGGCGAGATGCCGTAGATGGCGGACACGGCGAGGACGTATGCGCCCAGCTGGTCGCGGTAATGGTCGACGAGTCGCGTGACGGCGAACAGGTCCCCCGGCGCGATCCCGTCGGTCTTGTAGTCCAGGATGTCGGCCGCAATCGGCGCACCGTCGCGACAGAACAGCACCAGCCGGTCGATGCTGCCGGACAGGATCCCCGTTTCCATCGGTACGTCGAACCGCCGTTCCGCCTGAACCCGCAACTCGAACTCTTCAGCGGCCGCAATGCCGACTGCTCGCGCAGCGTCCGCCCGATAGGCGTCGCGCATCAGCAGCCTCCGGATGGCCGGCCGCTGCAGCAGCTCGCGGAATTCACCCATCCAATGCACGACGTGGTCGCCATGCTGGCCCTGCCGCCGGGCCATGCGCAGAAGCTGGTCATCGGTGGGCGCTCCGTCGTCCAGCCAGCGGATCAGCTCAAACCAGGCATGAAACAGCGTCCCTCGATCGAACGCGCGTCGATCGGCGGCGCGCACGATGTCCCCCACGTGAAGCGTCTTGTGCGGCTGGTAATGGGACGGTGCAAAGATGTCCCGTCCCCGCCGCCGGCCGGTCGGCGCCGGCGCGATGCGGAGAGAGACCGGTTGCGGCGCTGCTCCGCCAGACGGAATCGGTCCGTCGGCCGGCTTGACCCGTTGATGCCAATTGGGGTCCCCGCACTCATACAGCAGTTTGTCCGGCTCAAGCACCACTTCTTCGGCCAGTGCGTGACGCAGCAGCCCCGCGTGCGACTTTCCCGTCGAAGGTTTCGGCGCCACGAACATGTACAGGGCGTGCGCCGCCCTCGTGAGCGCCACATACAGGACGCACAGCGACTCCTGTACCGCGCGCTCATGTGTCTGCTCGAACGCCTTCTGGATATCCCGGGGGAGCATCCGTTGCACGTCCCGGCTGCGATAGCGGCAGACCCGCGTCGGCGGAATCCCCGGGTCGTCCCAGCGCGTGACGAAACCCGGCGGGCGCGTGAGCGCCTCATCCAGTTGCGGCAGGACGACAATATCGAACTCCAGTCCCTTCGCCTTGTGAATGGTCATCACTCGAACGCGCGCGGCGCGAGGGTCTTCGACGCGCTGACCTTCCACGAAGGCCACGAAGTCCGTCGGCCGCAGGGTCGCGAGCGGTTCGTAGCCGTCGGCCAGCGCGACCAGTTGCCGCAGCCGGTTCAGCTCGCGCGCGTTGCAGGCCGGTGCCAGCGCCCGCAGCCAGTCGTAGAGCACGCTCCCATAGCCGCGCTCCACCAGCTCCCGCCGCAGATGGTCTCCCCACGCAGCACACGCCGCCCGGTCGTCATCGGCGGAGAGTTCGACGATCGGGCCCAGCGGTGAATGCGCGACGTGATACCACGCCACCGTATGTCCCGGATGGTCGGCCAGCGTCAGTGCGGACAGGACCAGTTGCACGGCGGCCGAGTCGGTCAGGGGGTTCCCCCCTTCCTCGCTCGCCGGTATGTTCAGCGCGCGCAACAGATGGATCATCTGCCCGACCGAGTCGTTCGTGCGCGTCAGCACGCCGATCGTGAGTTGCGGCGGAACAAGCGCCAGCAGGTCTGCGATGTGCCGCGCCGCGGCGTGATACACGGCATCCGCGGCCGACGCGGTCCCTTCGGGGACGCCAACCGTCCGCAGGCAGGCATAACCCGGCAGGTCCATCCTGTTGGTCGTATGGTGTGGGAAAGCGCGGGCCCACTCGCGAATCACCAGTTCCGCGTCCTCGAGGTCGGGATGGCGGCCGAGGTTCGCAAACGCCGTGTTCACCGTGTCGATGATCTCCGGTGCCGAGCGGAAACTCCGGTCCAGCGTCTGCTGCGCGAGTCCCGGCAATCGCGACGTCACCGTGTTGAAAATCCCCGCCACGCCGCCGCGCCAGCCGTAGATCGCCTGTTTCACGTCACCCACGCAGAAGAACGAACCGTCCGGCTGTCGCACGACCGATTCGGCGATCGGTTCCAGGACCTGCCACTGCGAAAGTGACGTGTCCTGAAACTCGTCGAGCAGCAGGTGGTCGACCTGTGCATCGAGCCGGAACGCCAGCCCGGCCGCGTCCTGGCCGGAGAGTTCCGCAGCCAGCCGCCGCGTCACGTCGTCGAATGTCAGCCCCCGTGCGGCGTGCTTGAGCCGCTCATATTCCGCGTGGAAGCGCCGCAGCAGGTCGTGTGCCGCGCCCAATTGCCGCGACAGAATCCTCAATTCGATCGCGGCCGCGTGACGCAGCAGCCGATCATAGGTTGCCCGCAGCGGGGCGGTGATTGACTTGCCGTAGTAGGTCGTCTCTCCTTCGAGGACCTTCCCCGCGATGCCACCGCTGATGAACGACTCCCAATCGCCGGCCTCCGCTGCGTCGAGGTCCGCCTGGCGTCCATTCTGCCACCGCTTGTCTGCGGGTAATTCTGCTTCCGCGAGTGCCGCGATTGTTGCGTGAAGTTCCGCACTCTCGAGCGGCCGGGGACCGTCGATCTCCCGCCACGCTTCCGGCGGCGTCAACAGAAACACGGCGTACAGGTCGTCGATCGTGTCGCGGATCAGCCGCGTCACGCTGCGGACCGCGTCTCCCTTGGCGAGCAGGTAGACCAGTTGCAGCAGGTCGGCCTGGTCTCCTTCGCGCAGCACGGCTTCGATGGCGGCGGCCCGCAGTTGGCCGTCCTCGACCGGATCGAGGAGGTCCCAGCCGGGCGGGAGCCCCAGTTCCAGCGCAAAGGCGCCGGCGACCCGCGAGAAAAAACTGTCCAGCGTCGACACGCGCACCCGGTGCAATTGCCGCGTCAGGATGGTCAGCAATTCGAGGCACCGGGCCTGATTGAGTTGTGGACCGCCGAGGGCCGTGGCCAGGTCACAGCGCTTCCCGTTCTCCAGGCCCGCTTCGGCCAGTCGGCGCAGGATGCGTTCCAGGATTTCGCCGGCCGCCTTGCGCGTGAACGTGGTCGCCAGGATCTTGTCCGGCTCGGTCGACTGCAGCCGCGCGATGTACCGCGTCGAGAGCTGATACGTCTTGCCCGATCCGGCCGACGCGCGGATGACCAGACACCGTACGTCACCGCAGCCTGCGCTCGATGCGGATGTCGCGTTCGGAATCGCCATCAGACGATCGCCTCCCGGTCGAAGACCCCGTCCTGGCAGATTGTGTCGAATTCCTGCAGTGTTCCGGGAGGCTGAGCGAGGACCTGCCAGAATTCGCCGTCGAGGATGCGTCGCGCCACGTCGCGCGCCACGTCGTCCGCCTGTGCCAGATCGTCCGCAGTCCACCCGGCAATCAGCACCCCGGCCTGATTGGTGTCTCGCGGCAGGCGGATGTATCCGAGCCGCACGTCCCCTGTCGCGCCCAAGGGCGCGGCCAGATGGCAATACAGCGGCAGTTGCAGGTCCTGCCAGACGCCTCCGGGACAATGCGACTTCTCCGGCGACTCGGATGATTCACCCGTCTTGTAATCGAAGATGATCCACGCCCCGGTTGCATCGTTGCGATCGATCCGGTCGATCCGCCCCCGCAGGCGGATTGACCGGCCGTCCCGCAGATCAAACGCGACGCCCGCCTCGTGTGCCGCTTCGGTGTGCTCGATCCGCCACCCCTGCCGCGCCCACTCCGCCTGCCACGCGGCAAATGCGCGAAGCCGCACCTCGGCCTGTTTGAGCTGGATTTCGACGGCCATCATCCGCTCGGTCCCGTACGTGTCGGTTGCAATCTCGTCGAGTGCGTGCGAGAGGAATTCGTGAATCGCGCCTGGATCGGTCGAGGACTTCAGTTCCGATCGACCGAATTGCTTGAGCGCTTCGTGCGCCAGATTGCCGAAGGCCATCGCCGTCAATTCGTCGGCGCCGTCGTGAACCGTTCTGAGCCCCACCACATGCTTGAGATAGAACCGGTAGGGGGACGCCAGATAGTCCCTGAACGCCGTCACACTGACCGAGACCGGGGCCTCGACGCGCGC
>CAZWGW010000082.1:0-7523 GCA_964633565.1 uncultured Planctomycetaceae bacterium | reverse complement strand
CTGGTGGTCGTGGGACCTTGAAAGCCGACGTGTCGCGCGCCGCCTGGACGATTCCCGCCAGGGGCGGAAGTTCGGACTCCGCGGGCCGATAAAACGCGAGGACGCGCCGTGCCACCGTCTCCGGCTCGGCGGACAGGAGCAATCGGCTCGGCGCGAGCGGGTCGCCCCGCGGGTCGCGCCGCGCGGCAATCAGCCGGATGTGTTCACGCGAATGCAGCAGCGAAGTCAATGCGCAGGCGTCGCGCGCGCAGCGCCGCCGATTGTCGAGCAGTCCCAGCGCCGAACGGAGCCCGTCAGGCAGGAACGGATCGGCCGTGACCGACTCTGGTATCAGCCCCTCGTTCAAGCCCGCGAGTACGAGTACTGGCGCATCGTCCAGCGGCAACTCCAGCCAGCCCAGCAGGTCGATCGCCGCTTCGTCCGCGGGCGGCGCGGCCGTCTCCCTCTCGAGTTCGCGCAGCACCATCCGAATCGAGGCCCCTGCAGTCACTGTCGGACAGAGTGGCTCCGGTATCGCGGTATGCTCGCGCAGCAGTTCCTGAACCTTCTCCAGGGCATCGACGACCGTGCGGTCCGTGTGTCGCGCAGGATCGAACGCAACATCGTCGTACACGGATTGCAGCAATTGGCCCAGCGGGGCTGACCACGCCCCCAGGGGCTGCGCGCGGTGCTTCAGCGGCGCGAGCAGTTCCTGAATGGCTTTTCGCACCTGGAACAACGCCGCCGAATCCTGTCGACGGACGGTCATGCGCTGCGGCACGTGCTCTTCGATGTAGTGGTCCAGTTTCCGGAGCCACTCATCCGGCAGTTGTCGGCGCACGAGCCAGGCCGATACGTCCGGATGCCGCACCAGCGCCGTGAAACGCTGGGTCCGGTCGTCCTCAAGGAAATCCGCCACGGCGGCAAGGAGCCGGCAGGGGGCCGTTTCCAGGAGCGGTCGTCCCACCACCCGGCGCGAGGCCACGCCGCACTCCGCCAGGACACGCTGCACGGGCGACGCGAGCGATTCCGTCGTGAGACCGATGGTAATCTCGTCGGCGCGATATCCCCCATCCAGTTCGGCCAATTGTCGAGCAACCGCCTCCGCCTGCTCCAGCGGACCTCCGACAACCGTCAATTGACCGGGATCAAAGTTGATCGCGGACTGTTCCCAGCGGTCCGGCACGACGCAGCCGTGCGCGTCAAACCAGCCGGAGCGTTCCGGCGGCGCGTGAATGATCGCCGTCACGCGGTCGGCGATCTGGTCCAGCATTTCGCGCTGCAACCGGTTCAGGTCGGTCGTGCCGACGAGGAGCACCTCGTCGGCACAACGGAACTCCCGTTTTTCAACCGCCACACGACGCGCCGTCTGTACGTCCCACAGACCCAGACCGTCGAGGGTTCGGAGATAACGCTGCTGGACTTCGCGGAGCACCTGCCATCGCGGCAGTTCGTCGAAGTTTGCCACGTCCGGGCCGAGCCGGACAACGTCGGCGAAGTCCAGACCGTCCCCGGCCAGGTTGCGGTGCTGTTGCCACAGCAATTCTGCCAGCGCCAGCCAGCCTGCGGCATCACCGTCGGCGGGCAAGCCGCGAACCAGCGCCTGCAACTCCGCAGCCCCCATCGACCGCAGTGCCTCGGCCCACGCCAGTTTCTGCACCAGGTCGGAGGCGAACGGGAATTTCGGCTCGTACAGCAACTCGGGCAGGTCGTTGAGCGTCATGATGCGGGGCGGCAGGCAGCGGCCCCCGGTTCGCTCAGTCAACAGTTCCCGCATGCGGCGTCCCGCCCGGCGGCCCGGCAAGACGACGATGACCGCACGCAGGTCCAGCTCGCCGTTGGCAGGATGCTCCTCGATCAGTCGTTCGACGACGGCTGGCAGCGCCGGCCGACACCAGTCGAGAAAGACCCTCCTGATAGGCATGACGTGCGATCCCTCGGCGACGCGCGTGCGTTGATACCACTCGTGAGGTTACCGGACGCCTCCGGTTTTTTCAGCAGTGGCGTCGTCTCGGTTTTGCCCGTGCGGTCGCGATACATCTGTTGCAGAATCAAACGTCGCCGCCGATTTGTACAAATTACAAGGGAAGCTGTAATGCAAGACAACGACGCGACTTCAGGATTCTGGAGATTTCTTTCGCGCGTCGGAACGAATGTTGCCATAATTCACCACCGTGCTACGAAGGCAAGCGTTGGCCCGCACTTGCCCTCAGCACGACGCGTTTCAGGTGTTCGCACTTGAAACGCGTTTTTTTGTTGCGCCGATCACAATCCCGCTTCGGAGTTGACGACGCGTCACGCATCAGGCTACGCTGATTCGTAGATTCCGACGATAATCGATCCAGGGAAGCACGTTCGACTGCGCACAGACCAGGACCATCGCCATGTTGACCCTGCTCGGCCGAGCCGCCCGTTCGAAATCCCCGTTCTGCGACGGCATTTCCCGCCGCAACTTTCTGACGATTGGCGGTTTTGCTCTCGGAGGCATCGGATTGCCGGCCGTGTTACGCGCCAATCCCCATGACCGCTCGCACAAGGCGGTGATCAACGTCTATCTCCCCGGCGGCCCGTCCCACCTCGATATGTGGGACCTCAAGCCGCTCGCCCCGCAGGAGATCCGCGGCGAATTCAACCCGATCCAGACGAACGTGCCGGGGATCGAGATCTGCGAATTGTTCCCGCGGATTGCGCAGATGATGGACAAGTTCATCATCGTGCGGTCCCTGTCAGACTCCGACGGCGCGCACGACGCCTACCAGTGCATGACGGGTCGCAGGAAAGGGGACCGCCAGCCGCCTGGCGGCTGGCCTGCGGGCGGCGCCTGGGTCTCGAAACTCAAGGGACCGGTGACCGACGCCGTGCCGCCGCACGTCGCCGTCATGTACCAGACAGGAAACCGCACCTGGGGCGAGCCGGGCACCGGTGGTTTTCTGGGCGTCTCGCACGCGCCGTTTAACGTGGTCGGCCGGGAAGCGCGGAGTTCGTCCGAGAACATGGTCCTGCAGGGGATCACGCTCGACCGGCTGCGGGACCGGGTCGGTCTGCGCGAGTCGATGGACGGCATCAAGCGGTCGCTCGATGCCAGAGGGACCATGGAGAGCCTCGACGTCTCGATGCAGCAGGCGCTGGGCATCCTCACCAGTTCCCAACTCGCGGACGCGCTCGACCTCTCGAAGGAGGATCCCCGGATCGTGGCCCGCTACGGCCAGAGCAACGAACAGTTCCAGCGCGACGGTGCGCCGCAGATGGTGGAGAACTTCTGCGTGGCACGGCGGCTGGTGGAAGCGGGAGCGCGGTTCGTGTCGCTCAATTACAGCCGCTGGGACTGGCACGGCGGCGACGGCATGAACTACCCCAAGTCGCGGGAAGAGTTCCCCAAGCTCGATCAGGCGCTGGCGGCGCTCGTCACCGACCTGCACGAGCGGGGTCTCGATCGCGACGTCTCGGTCGTGATGTGGGGCGAATTCGGCCGGACGCCGAAGATCAACGACAACAACAGTCGCGACCACTGGCCGGCCGCCAACTGTGCCGTGCTGGCCGGCGGCGGCATGCGGACCGGGCAAATCATCGGCAGGACCAATCGCAACGGCGAACACCCGATCGAACGCCCCGTTCGGTTCCAGGAGGTCTTCGCGACGTTGTACAGGAACGCCGGAATCGACGTCGAAAACACGCGCGTCTTCGACCTGGCCGGAACGCCGCAGTATCTCGTCGAGCAGGGGGTCGCGCCGCTGCGCGAAGTCATCTGATCCGGCCGTCACATGATGCTGTCGCAGTCGAATTCTGTGCGAATCCGGCTGAGTCTGCACGTCGATCTGCAGTTCACAAAACAGCAGAAGCCGGCGGGTCCCGCCGGCTTCTGCTCCGTGCTTCGGTATTGTAAACAGTCAGGCTGGCCTGACGTTCTCCGCGCGCGGTCCCTTGGGTCCTTGTCCGGCCGTGAACGACACCCGCTGTCCTTCCTGCAGGTCCTCGTAGCGCACTCCCTCCAGGGCCGACATGTGGAAGAAGAGATCTTTCCCCGTCCCCGTGTCGATAAACCCGAAGCCCTTTTCCGTCAGCCGCTTGATTGTGCCTTCTGCCATCGCATCCGATCCTGAAAAAAAGAGAGTTGATGCGGCGGTGCCTGACATGACAAGTTCCGGCCCTGACGCCGCAGACGGTTAGTCTATCGCGGAATGCCATCCCGTCAACGTCATTGGGCTTGCGATCGACGCATCAGCGGACGACAATATGTCAATGTCACCGCTGCTGTCCATCTGCGACGCTTCCACGCGCCTGTGCGACGGCCTCTCCCGCCGCGAGATCCTCCGTGCGGGGAGTCTCGGAGCGCTGGGGCTCGCGTCCCCGATCGGGAGGTTCGCGCTGGCCTCGCCCCCGCGCGGCGACGCCCCGGCCAAGGCCTGCATTGTGCTGTTTCTGCTGGGCGGCCCGCCGCAGCACTCCACGTGGGACCCCAAACCGCTCGCCCCCGCGGAAGTGCGCGGAAACTTCGGCGTGATTCCGACGAGCGTCCCCGGAATTCAGATCTGCGAACTGCTCCCGCGCATGGCGCAGGTGATCGACAAGGTCGCGCTGCTGCGCGCGGTCGTCACCGGCGACAACGCGCACTCGTCGAGCGGCTACTACATGATGACGGGCGTGCCGCACGTCCCCATGAACATGGAGAACGCCAACCCCGGCGCGCCGAACGACTGGCCGACGATGGGGGCCGTGCTGCAGCACCTCGCGACCGGCACGCGGCTGCTCCCCCCGTCGGTGCGGCTGCCGATGCACATCTTCAACACCGACGGCTCCGTCTGGCCCGGTCAGGACTCCGGTTGGCTGGGTCATGCCGCCGACCCGTGGCTGTTTCGCTGCGAGCCGGCCTCGCCCGATTTCGACGTGCCGCAGTTCCGCCTGCAGGCTGACGTGACGCTCGGGCGGCTCTCGAATCGGCGCTCGTTGCTGGACCAGCTGGAAACACAACTGCGCGAAGTCGATCGTGGCGAGTCGGCCGTTGACGGCTCGCTGGCCACCTACGCCGATCGCGAGCGGCAGGCATTCGACCTGCTGAGCAGCGCGCAGGCTCGCGCCGCCTGCGACCTTCAGCAGGAGCCGGCGGAAGTCCGCGAACGCTACGGCCACGGGCAGTTCGGCCAGAGCGTGCTCCTCGCAAGGCGGCTCGTCGAATCGGGCGTGAAGTTCGTGCAGGTGAACTGGTTCCGCGGCGCGGATGAACCGGCGGCCAATCCCTGCTGGGACAGCCATGTCGATGAAACCAACCGCCTGAAGAACGTGCTCGTTCCGCCGCTCGATCAGGCGTACTCGGCATTGCTCACCGACCTGGCGGAGCGCGGGCTGCTCGATGAGACGCTGGTCGTCTGCATGGCCGAGTTCGGCCGCTCGCCGAAACTGGATGCAAACGGCGGCCGCGGCCACTGGGGGAGCGTCTTCTCCGTCGCCCTGTCCGGCGGCGGCATCCAGGGGGGACAGGTCCACGGCGCGTCGGACGATCACGCCGCCTATCCGCAGGAGGGGATCGTCCACCCGCAGGACCTGACGGCGACGATCTTCAACCGGCTGGGCTATCCGTCGGAAACGTTGCTGCACGACGCATTCAACCGTCCGCTGCAAATCAGCCGTGGGGATGTGATCGAGCAGATTGTCTGATCTGTGGTTCGCTCAACGTCGGCATCGTCTCCGGTTCCCGTGGCGGTCGACGCTGCGCCCGGCGGAACTCCAATCGGTGGAGGGGCATGAGTTTCGTGCCGCGGATCTCCGACTTGCGGGTCAGATCCGGTAGAATGGACCGGTCGACAGCCGTTCCTCCGTTCAGGGAATGCCCTGCGTGACCGCCACCGACCACGGCACCGACGAACTCCGCGCGCGGCTGCGCAAGCAGCCGGAGGCCGTGCTCGCCGTCGAGTTCGGCCGGTATCGCAACCGCCTGTGGAAGATGATTTCGTTTCGGCTCGATCCGCGACTCGCAGGGCGGATTGAACCGGACGACGTCCTGCAGGAGGCGTGGCTCGCCGCCGTGCAGCGGGTGCCGCATTTCCTCGAACATGAAACCCTCACGATGTTCGTCTGGCTGCGGCTGATCGTGGGGCAGACGATTATCGACATGCACCGCCATCACCTGGGCGCCCGGATGCGCGACGCCTATCGCGAAGTGTCGTTCAACAACGCGGCGCTGGCGCAGTCCACGTCGGTGTCGATCGCCGCGCGCCTCCTGGCGAACGTCTCCTCCCCCAGCCAGGCCGCGATCCGGTCCGAACTGGCCGCGCAACTGCACACGGCGCTCGAGGCGATGGACCCGATCGACCGCGAAGTGCTCGCCTTGCGGCACTTTGAGGAGTTGACCAACAGCGAGGTGGCCGAGGTGCTCGGCATCCAGCAGAAGGCGGCCAGCATCCGATACGTGCGCGCCGTGAAGCGACTGGGCAAGATCCTGGAGCAATTGCCCGAATTCCGCAGGGAGAGCGCCGATGGATGACACGATTCTGGAGCGGGACCGCCTGGAGGCGATTGCGACCGAGTTCCTCGAACGGCGTCGCCAGGGGGAAGTGCCGTCCATCCAGGAATACGCCGAGCGGTACCCCGACCTTGCGGACGACCTGCACGAACTGCTCCCCACGGTCGTCAAGCTGGAATTCCTCAAGCAGCAGCGCGAAGGTTCCTCCAGCGGCCAGGCAACTCTCGGCCTTCCGGGCGTAGACCATCTCGGCGACTTTCGGCTGCTGCGCATTCTGGGGCGCGGCGGCATGGGGGTCGTCTACGAAGCGGAACAGGAGTCGCTGCGGCGGCGCGTCGCGCTCAAGGTGCTGGGGGCCAATATTGCCGGCTCGGCGAAGTTGCTGGCCCGCTTCCGGCGCGAAGCGGAAGCGGCCGCGCGCCTGCACCATACGAACATCGTGCCGGTATTTGGCGTCGGGGAAGAGAACGGTGTCCACTTCTACGCCATGCAGCTCATCGACGGGCCGTCCCTGAGCGACGTTATCGCCCGCCTGCGCGGTGGCATGGGCGGGGCGACAATTTCGGAGATCGTGGCGAAATTTGACGGCGCGGTGTGCGAGGTGCCGCCGTCCGGGGCCGAAACACTCGCCGATCAACCGTCCGGCCGCGATACCGACCTGCAACCCCCCGCGCGGGTGGAACTGCTGGAACCGTCCGGCGCCGAGCGGCCCCCCAAGGTCGTCGTCCGCAGCGACACACAGGCGGAGGTCGACCCGCCTGGTCCCGCCCCGCGCACGTCGCCTGTCGATTGCCGCCAGGCGGCGCGACTCATCGCCGACGTCGCCGACGGCCTGCAGTTCGCGCACGGCCACGGCGTGCTGCACCGGGACGTCAAGCCGTCGAACATCCTGATCGATCGGGGCGGCGCCGTCTGGATCACCGACTTTGGACTCGCGAAGCACGAAGAGAGCGACGACCTGACAAAGTCGGGCGACCTCGTTGGGACGCTGCGCTATATGGCCCCGGAACAACTCTCCGGGCATACCGACACCCGCAGCGACGTCTACAGCCTGGGGCTGACGCTGTACGAGTTGCTTGCTTTGCGC
>CAZWGW010000081.1:7871-15096 GCA_964633565.1 uncultured Planctomycetaceae bacterium | reverse complement strand
CAGAAGTCACTCAGGCTCAATATGCTGCGATCATGGGGTGCAATCCTTCGTCCTGGCAGCGGCGGACAAAAATGCAACACCCCGTGGAGCAGGTCACATGGCAAGATGCGGTCAACTTCTGCGAACAGCTGTCTGCCCTTGACAAGGAAAATGAGTATCGCCTTCCCACAGAGGCGGAATGGGAGTATGCATGCCGTGCAGGGGGCGAGGAATGCCGCTACGGAGACATCCTTGATATCGCGTGGGTCTTCATGAACACGGACGTCGCAGCAGAGGGAAGTGACGGCCATCGACCAGTGGGAACCAAGGCACCGAATCGGTGGGGCTTTCATGACATGTTTGGGAATGTTGCCGAGTGGTGTGCGGACTGGGAGGCTCCACCAGCCCGCGAGGCTCAGATAGATCCGCGTGGTCCAGGACATGGTAAGATGCGTGTCGTTCGCGGTGACGATTGTTTTGTCGATTCGGTGGCTCTTCGGAGTGACGGTGCCTGCATGGCTGGAGCGAGAGTGGCATTTCCCCCATCGACTGCTTCCCGCCTCATCGGATTCCGAATCGTTCGTGTGCCGCGGTTCGATGGTATCACGAATCTAAAAGATCTTTTCAGTTACACGTTATCAAAGCATGTGATTGGTAAAAGTGGCCGTGTCGGAATTTCTCTTGAGGTGAAGCCAAATCGCCCGGACTTGGTTGTTTCAGCCGTGTGCATAGTTCAAGACGAGAAGCAAAGCATCGGTCATTTTCCCCTTGGAAATGTGAATACCAACGTCCCTGATGCTCCCGTCAGATTTCGCATCATGTGCTTAGCCGATTCCTTCGTTGACAAATCAATGATTCGCTTGGAAATCCGGGACGCCAAGACCAATAAGCAAGTTGGGGGAATCGATGCATTGCCATTGCGCGATGCTGCTACAGAGCTCGCTGGCTCTCAGGTGGAGAAACGCTAGAGACGAAATCAGCGAAGTGGCATAACAAGGCGGTTAACCGGAGCGGCGGTTGGCGAGTTTTCCGTTTTCCATGCCATTTGGCCGCCGCCCGGTTACCTTGGTCGTTAGGCCATTTCGGACGCGCATGGAATCAAGCGACACCAAGATGAGGCTGGCGACTTCCTCGCCCGAAGCGGGTTTGGATTTTGCCTGCCAGTTGATTGCCACGGCACTCAGCAGCGAGGCTGACGCTCAGCCGGAGCGAGCGTGTCGCGTCCTCCGCACCTTCAGTCTGTATGTGGAGTTTCGGTATGTTGGAGAGCTTGAGTTGGCGGCAGAGTATCTTTGCGACCTCGGCAGAGAGATTTCACCAGCCACGTCGTTTCAGCGCCAGCAGTTCTGGTCGCAGTTGCAGTGGGTGGCTCAGAGTCTTGACTTGCCCGCCCAAGAGTATGAGGAGGAGAGACGATGACGTGGCCTAACCACACGCTGCAGCGAACCCGGCCATCGCGCTCTGGTTGTAATCCTCGTCCACCCGAGGATCACCGGCCACGGCCCGACCCTGTACCAGAGTGGGCTGCCCAGCACGCGAAGGCTCGAGCTGGTCTCGGCGAAGCCGCTCCGCAGCGGCGCGGTCGCTATGCACTACCGGCGCGCGCGCGGCTAACAACCGGTTGCAGCGGACGGTACGCTGCGCGACTCCCGCTGCATTCCCGCAAGATCAGCGACCGGCCGGCGAGAGCTGCGAGACGAGATACACGGCCCGGCCGGTCTGGTCGCGGGCGACCGGGTCGACCTGCCCTTCCACCCGCACGACGTCGCCGTCGCGCAGCACTTCGAACCGGGGGTCATGGGCCAAGGTGAGGTAACCGGCGTAGGGGTCCGCCGGATCGGGGTTCAGGCTGTAGACGATGCTCCAACAGCGGTCCTGCGGATCGAAGCTCACCACGCCCTGCAACCAGGCATGGCCGGCGGGATCATAGCCGTACCGGGGAGTCGCGACGGACGTGACCTCACGCGAGAGGGAGATCGGGTTCGCATTCGTGTCGATTGGCTTCTCGAACAGGTCCCCGGAATTCCCGGGGTCAAAGCCGCCCGCCGGCGATGAACCAGTGTTGCCGCCTGCGGCGGGATTTGGTTCGACGCCGCCCGGCGCGCTTCCCAGGCGGTCGCGGGACGTCGCGCCGGTCTGCCCGCTGGTGCCGCCCGGCGTGTAGTACGGGCTGCTGCCGCCCGCCGGTTCAGTGTAATTCGGTACCGGCCTGTTCGACGTGTCGGTCCCACCCGTGCTGGAACCGGAATTGCCGTTGTACAGCGGGGCGTTGCCGCCGGAGTTGCCGTCGAACGTCGGCGTCCCCGAACCCGGGCCAAGGATCGTACCGCCCGGCGCGACGGTGCCGCCGGGGTAGTATGGTGTTCCGGGCTGCCCCGGATACGTCGGGTAACCGTAGGGTTGGTTGTACATCGGGCCGTAGCACCCGGCCGACAGCAGCAAGGTGGCGCACGCCGTGCGAAATCGCGTGAAAGGCGGCATGGGTCGATTCCTTCGTAAGCGCCTGCGGGGGACAGTGGCCGGGGAAACGCGGCGAGTCGTGTCGCGAATGCAGCCGGAAAAGCGTCGCCAGGACGGGGACAAGGGCGGCAGGTATGTGGGTCTGCGGCGTGTCGACCCCGGTTGAGGAGGTTCAGGCACGCGGGTGGACCGGCAAAGGCTGCCGGTCGGGCGGGGCGGGATTTTAGGCATTGACCAGAAACTGTCCAGACCGGTTTTTTCTGCCGGTCGAGGACGCAGAAGGAAAACCAGTTTCTCCCGCAGGGCGGGTCTCTTAACGGCGCCGTGGGACTTGACGGAGTCCGCGAATCCGTCAGGCTTTCGGACTGTCGCGAGTCACCTCCAGACACCTTTCCAGAGGGACAAACCATGCCGCGCGTCCATGGATTCCTGGCCTGTTTCTTCGTCGGGTTGTTCGTGTCGACCGGGCCGGTGTGCAGCGGCGATTGGCCCCGCTTCCGGGGTCCAAACGGGACCGGCGTCAGTGATGAAACGGGCATCCCGGTCGAGTGGAGCGACACGCAAAACCTGCGCTGGAAAGCCGGACTTCCCGGTCCGGGGAGTTCCAGCCCGATCGTCGTCGCTGACCGGGTGTTCGTCACGTGTTACTCCGGCACGGAGGGGAGCGAACTCCAGCGGCACCTGCTCTGCTTTCAACTGGCGGATGGTGCGCCGCTGTGGCAGGTGGCGATCGATCCAAAGCACCCGGAGGACGACTACCGCGGCTTCCTCACCGAGCATGGCTATGCCAGCAGCACGCCGGTCGCCGACACTGAGCGCGTGTTCGTGTTCTGCGGCAAGGCGGGCGTGCTGGCGTTCGACCGGGACGGAAAGGAACTGTGGCGGGCCGACGTCGGGAACGAGTCGAGCCCGCAGAGGTGGGGATCAGCGGGGAGCCTTCTGCTGTGGAAGGACCTCTTGATCGTGAACGCGGCCGAGGAGAGCCGCTCGATCCGCGCGCTCGACGTCGCAACCGGCGCCGAACGGTGGAAGGCCGAGGCCGACCTTCTGGCACTCTGCTATGGCACGCCGGCCCTCGTCACGCTGGCGGACGGCGCGGCCGAACTGGTGGTCCCGGTCTCGGAGGAGGTCTGGGGGCTGCGGCCCGACACCGGCAAGCTGAAGTGGTACTGCACGTCGCCGCTGGCAGGCACGCTCGTTCCGTCGCCTGTCGTGAGTGGCGACACGGTGTATGTGTTTGGCGGCAATCGTGGCGCAGGGAGTATTGCCGTGCGGGCTGGCGGTGAAAAAGACGTGACCCGATCGCACGTCGTCTGGTCGGGCCGCAACAGCTCGTACGTGGGAACGCCCGTCCTGCACGACGGCCGGCTGTATTGGGTGGACGACCGCGGCACGGCGCAGTGTGTTGATGCGGCGACCGGCCAGAGCGTGTACCGCCAGCGGCTGCCGATGGAAGGGAAGCGGGACCGCCCGGTGTATGCCTCTCCCGTGCTGGCCGAAGGGCGACTTTACGTTGTCACGCGCGGCAATGGCACGTTTGTGCTGTCTGCGGGACCAGAGCTGGAGATTGTGGCGCAGAACCGGTTTGAGTCGGACGACAGTGAATTCAGTGGCACGCCGGCGATCGTCGCGCGGTGCCTGCTGCTGCGGTCGGACCACGCGCTCTACTGCGTTTCTGCGGGCGGTCCCTGAGAGTTCCGGATACGTTTGTTCATGGCAGCGAAATTTGCTGTCTCCAGTGGATTCTGTTTGCTTTCACTAACCTGCCCGGGTACGCTCATTTCCCTATCGTGCAGAATCGTGCAGAGGAGTACGGCCATGCAGCCGGCGAATCAAAAGATTCGCGGTGCTCGCATTGTGCTCGTCGCGGGTCAACAGTGTCGGTTCCGGTTGGTTCTCCTGAAGGGGACCCGTTTGGCAATGAGGCCCCGGAATAGAGTGCAGGAGTGCAAGTTGCGGGACACTGTGCTGCGCAGGACGTGACGGCAGCCGTAGATCGAGCCGATCGCGTGACAACTTGGCGGGCGGGACAGTCGAGGTGCGCGCTCCCAGGCATTGCGGCTGCGACCGCTGCGATGGCGTAAGTTGACGCATACGGTCTCTGACGAAACGAACACCTGCGTGCGCCAACCGAGTGAGTGGGAGACTTCCTCAGCCAGCCACCGTGGAATCAACCAGTTTTACTTCCAGCGGCTTCTGTGCATCATCGTCAACGTCCGGGAGAAACTCTGGCCAGTTCCAGTCGAGCCCAATATCCTTCAACTCCCGGCGGATTGTGCGCAAGTCCCAGACATGGATCTCGAATTCGGACGAGACGACCAGTTGCGTGCCGTCGGAAGTAAACCCGAGCCAACGGGCAGGGTCGCCGTGCGGGTCCTCGAGCCGTGCGACGGTCCTGCCGGTGCGGACGTCCATGAGATGGACGACGCCAGGCGCCATTTCGACCGCCATCAAACGCCCCTGGTCGGCGAAGGCGACCGAGAATGCGGGGTAGTGCGACCGTTCGCGGTCAAGCTGACGCGACGACAGCGTCGAGAGGTCCCGGAAGATGATCTGATCGCCGCGGCAGATCAGCAGTTCCCGGCAGTCCGGCGTGAACCAGACCTGGTTCGGCGCGGTCGGACTGAACACGACGTTTCGGCAGTTGTCCAGTTCCAGTTTCAGGATCAGCCGCCCTTGCCGATTCTCGGGCCGGTCAGCGACACGCTACATCCGTAACGATGACCAGGCATCGATTTGCGCCACATGTGCCCCATCCGGGCTCATCACCAGGCGCAGGGAATCGAGCCCGGTCTCGATCCGCTGCAATTCACGCTGTCCCTGAACTTCGCTGATCGAGATGATGCCCGCAGCCTCACGGCGGGCGTAGACCCGATAGTCTGCATCGAACGCTATCCCCGCGAAGCCACGCGGCTCGCCGATCGGCGTCTCCAGGAGTGGACCAGGACGCACGTCGGGGAGTGCGAGCGCGGCGACTGCCTCGTCGCGCAGCCGATCGTCGGGGCGGATCCGGGCGGCTTCCCCGGCGGCCAGCAGGGTTTCGGTACGCTGTCCCATCCGGCGGCTGAAGCGTCCCGCGCGGGCCCGCTCGTAGTGCGCCAGCCAGAGCTTGTCGCTCGTCTCGGCCTTGGCCGCGCGTTCGCGGTCCAGCGCACCCCACAGGTAAAGGCTGAGGATCAGGCCGCCGGCGGCGCTCAAGAGCAGCACGCCGGCGATGATGGCCGTCAGGACGGCCACGGCGCGATTGCGGCGGCACCAGCGCCAGGTGCGTTCGCTGGTCGAGAGGGGCCGCGCCGTGACGGGGCGATCCGCGAGGAAGCGACGCAGGTCCTCCGCCAGTTCACGCGCCGTCTGGTAGCGGAGGTGAGGTTCGCGCTCGATCGCCTTGTGCACGACCATGGCCAGGTCGCGCGGCACCGCAAGATTGACTCGGTCCAGCCGCCGTGGTTCGGTCGTCGTGACGAGCCTGATCAACTGCACCCGGTCCCCTTCGGAGAATGCGTGCCGCAGTCCGAGCAGTTCGTACAGCGTGATGCCCAGAGAATAGACGTCCCCGCGCGCATCGGCGCTCCCCTCGAACGCTTCCGGCGGCATGTAACGGAGCGTGCCGACGATGTCGCCGGGACGCGTGAGGTTCTGCTGGTCGCTGGCTTTCGCCAGGCCAAAGTCGGTGATCCACACGGTGCCCCGCACGTCGAGCAGCAGGTTGCTCGGTTTGATGTCGCGGTGGAGCACCCCCTGGTCGTGCGCGTATTGAATCGCGTCGGCCACCTGTGCACCGATCCGCGCGATGCTCTGCCAGTACGACTCGCGCGAGACGCGCGGAGCGTCCACATCCTGCGAGAGCCCCGACGTCGACGAGCCCGAGAGTACAAACGAATCGGACAGACGACCGGACGGCGTGGAAGCGCCGGTGCTCAGGTGCCCGGGTTCCCGGCGCCCTCTGAAACTCTCCGCTGACCAGCGATCTTGCGGCGGCTGACGCCTCACAGCGGCGCGAGACCCGCAGCTCGCCGGCCGGCTCGGACGCTGCGCCGGGTTGCCGTCCTGTCTGCATCCGCCGGAGTTCGTCGATCACTTCGTCCAGACCCAGGTCCGCGAACTTGCGGGCGTACTCGCTGACCGGCGGGCGCTCGCCGCGGCGATAACGCTCGAAGAACTCCTCCGCGAGGGAGGCGACGACCTCCGATCTCGATTCGACATCCGCCACGGGGACGATCCCGACCCGGGCCGAACCGTTGCTCACTTCAGATTGACTGGTGACCCGCTTTGACCGGTGACGGGGTCAAGTTTCACGGGAGCCTGTTTCACGTGTGCAAGCTCCGATGCTTTCGCTATCTTGGCGGCGTTCGAACCGCCATGCGGCAACGTGACTCTATTGCACAGCACGGAAGGCCCCCATGTCACTCCGCGTCTACAACACCCTCACCCGCGAGAAGGAGCCGTTCCAGACTCTCCAGCCCGGCAAGGTCACGATGTACCTGTGTGGGCCGACCGTCTACAAGCCGGCGCACATCGGCCACATGGTCGGGCCGGTCATCTTTGACAGCGTCAAGCGGTACCTCACGTACTGCGGCTACGAGGTCACGTTCGTCGTCAACATCACCGACGTCGACGACAAGCTGATCAACAAGGCGAAAGAGAAAGGGACGACCGTCAAAGCGCTCGCAGAACAGATGACGGGCGACTACTTCGACAACCTCCGTCTGATGGGAGTCGACTCAATCGACCACTTTCCCTATGCGACCGACTACATCGGCGAAATGCAGGCGATGATCCAGCGGCT
>CAZWGW010000081.1:0-7861 GCA_964633565.1 uncultured Planctomycetaceae bacterium | reverse complement strand
GGACAGCGACTACGGCAAGCTCTCGCACCGTTCCATCGAACAGATGCTCGCCGGCACGCGAGTGGAGGCCAACGACCGCAAGCGGCACCCGGCCGACTTCGCGCTCTGGAAATCGTCCAAACCAGGCGAACCTGCCTGGGACAGTCCCTGGGGACCGGGGCGGCCCGGCTGGCATATTGAGTGCTCGGCCATGAGTTCCAAACTGCTCGGGGAGTCGATCGACATCCACGGCGGCGGACTCGACCTGATGTTTCCGCATCACGAGAACGAACTGGCCCAGTCGGAATCGGCCAGCGGCAAGCCGTTCGTCCGCTACTGGCTGCACAACGGCCTGATGCAGGCCGGCAAAGCTGCCGGCAAAGTCGGCGGCCAGCATTCGCGGGAGGGGGATGTCGTCGCCGACCAGGCCGAACAGGAGGCGAACAAGCTGGCCGGCTCGAAGGGAGCCGAGTCGATCAAGACGGCCGTTTTCGCGCACCACGCCCCCGAGGTGGTCCGGTTCTTCCTGCTTTCGACGCATTACCGCAGCCCGATCGACTTCTCACTGGAGAACATCGCCGCGATCGGGAAGAGCATGGATGGGTTCTACCGGCTGTTCGAAGTCTTCGAGCGGATCACCGGGACGAGTTTCTACGCCCTCAGCGCGGCCGCCCGGCGTGACGACTCAGTGACCCGGACGCTTGAAGCGGCCGGGTCACTGCCGGCAGACGTCGCCACCGAACTGAAGCAACTCGCCGACCGCTTCCTCGAAGCGATGGACGACGACTTCAACACCGGCGGGGCGATCGGCGTGCTGTTCGAACTGCGGCGGTGCATCAACGGCTTCATTCACGAACAGAAGCTGGTTCAGACCGCGACGGTCGGGCAGAAGGCGGGGCTGACGACGGCAATGACCCTGCTCAAGGAACTGACCGATGTGCTGGGCGTGTTCCGCCAGCGGCCGGAAAAGAAGGCCGGCGTCGACGACGCCTTCGTGAACGGCCTGATGGACCTGATTCTCGACATCCGGGCCGATGCGCGGAAGAACAAGAACTGGCCGGTGGCCGACAAGATCCGCGATGTGCTCAAGGCGCTGAACGTGGTTGTGGAGGACGGTAAGGAGGGTGTGCGCTGGACGCGCTCGTAGGGCGCTGGCCATTGCCGCGGAGACGATTCCGCGAAACCGCAAAAACGCGGGTGAAGACACGTTGTCTTCTCGCGGCGATGCGCCTACATTGAAGAGCATCGCCGGCCGGGTCCGCCGCGCATCACGTTCCCCGTGGAGGCCGCCACCATGAACGTCGCCTTTCGCCTGCTGACAGTCCTGTGCACGGTTTCGCTTATGCCCCGTGGCGTCACGTTGGCCCAGAAGCCTCCTGCTGCTGCCGTACAACAGTCCGATCCCAAGCTGGAGGACAAACCGCTCGATCCCCGCGGCCGTCCCGACGAAGAATTCGTCAAAGTCCCCCAGCGGTACTATGTGTGGCACGATGCCGAAGGCTGGCACCTCCGCACCGCGGCCCAAGCCAATGCGCTCCGCAAATTTCACGGCACGATCACGCTGAAGCGGGGGACGTTTAACAAGCTGCGTGAGATCGGACTGGAACGCAAGGGGAAGTACGCGGACGTCTCCAGGGTGAGCGCGGACCGCACGAGAATCGAGTTTACGATTCATACCTCGTCGTCGTTTGACGGCTACGACTTCACAATCAAAGGGGACCCGGACGCGCGCGTCGAGTTTGAACTCCATCGCGGCGGCCGGAACTTCCCGAAGGAGATCTTTATCGGCGGTGAGGGGCAGCACCCGCAGGGAGTCAAGTTCGAGTTTCCCGGTGATCCCGACAAAGCGGCAGGCGAAGAAGCATTGTAACCCGCGACAGGCAGGGTGGGGGCACGCAATCCGATTCGTGCGCGGATCGTCGCGATGACGGGCAACGTGGAACAGCATTGGCCGGTCATGTTTCGACACTGCAAGACGAAGACAACACTGATACTGCTCTGCCTGGCAGTGCTCCTCGCCATACGGATCCGGCAGGGACAGTCGTCTCGTGCGAGATTTGCGACCGGATTTGCGGCCGTCAAACCGGGCATGACGCACGACGAGGTCGAGAACCGGCTGGGCATGCCGCCGAGCTATCAGCAATTGATGCTCGGGCGCGTCGATTCTCCCACGCAGTTTGCTTCCAACAGCAACCCGCTGCCCCAGGACCGCCACCAGTATCAGCAATTCGACTTCCGGCAGTGGACGACCCGGGACCTGACCGCGATGGTCATCTTTGATCTGGAGGGCCGTGTCGTGTGCAAATACTCCGCCGCCGGGCAATCGCGGTGGCCCCGCAACCTGTACGAACTGCTGCGCATCTTCTGAAGGAGCGTGAAACTGATCCCGGCGACGATCTGGAGAGGTGTCAGGCTGGCGCTGCTGCTCTCCGCCACCGCCATCGGTGACGATCGACCCATCGCGGATCAGTCCATTCGTCTCCCGGAGCTGCGACGCGAACTCCTGCAGCGCATGGAACGCGATCAGGCCCCGCGCCGAGAACTGCTGCAACGCATGCAGGCGGAACGGGTCGGCGACCCGCAGGACCTCGACCCGCTGCGCGACGACCTGCTGCGGGCGATCCGCGACGAGGACACCGCGAACCGGGCGTGGTTGAAACAATTCATCGCCGAGCACGGCTGGCCGGGCCGGTCGCTGGTCGGCGTCGACGGCGCCCACGCCGCCTGGCTGCTGGTGCAGCACGCCGACGCTGATCCGCCGTTCCAGAAGGTATGCCTGCAACTCATGGAGGCCGCGCCGGCCGGGGAGGTGGCCGGAGACGACGTCGCCTATCTGACGGATCGCGTGCGGCTCGCGGAGGGCCGGCCGCAACTGTACGGGACGCAGCTCGAATTCCGCGACGGCGCGTGGGTCCCCCGGCCCATTGAGGCCGGGGAACAGGTGGACCAGCGGCGAAAGGAGCGCGGGTTGCCAACCCTCGCGGAATACCTGAAATCGGCCCGCGCGATCCTGGGCGCATCAATGGAATAAGGTCGCAATTGCGGGGCAGTTCGATCCGTTATCGCGGAGCACCCCCCAACTCGCGAGTAATGATCTCGATGACGCGAGCGCTGGTTCCGGGATCCTTCACGGCCACGCGGAACATCCGCACGTCCGGCCTCGTCGTCATCGAAGCCACATCGCGCAGAAACAGCCCGTGCTGACGGCAGCGTGCCAGTAACTCTGCCGCGTCTCCGGCCCCGTCGGGCAACCGGCACAGAAGGAAGTTCGCCCTTCCCGGCCACACACTGATGCCCATCTGTTTCAGGGCCGCACCGAGTGCATCCCGCAGTCGGCGTGTTTCTGCATAGCGCGCCTGGTAGTAGGCCGGGTCGCGCAGCGCCAGCACGCCCGCGATCTGCGCCGGCAGCCCGACGACCCACGGCGGTGTGATGGAGCGCAAGTCCTGAATCCACGCGCGCGGGCCGCACAGGTATGCGACCCGCGCACCGCTCAGGGCGTAGACCTTCGACATCGACTTGCACACCACGACGTTCTCCGACGCCGCGGCAAATCGCTCGAGCGACTCGTCCGGGGAAACGTAATCGAGATAGGCCTCGTCAATCCAGAACCGCGTGCGCGACGGGGCGTCGCGCAGGATCGGCTCCAGGTCGCGGCGGCGAACGTAAGCGCCCGTAGGATTGTTCGGATTCACAAGCACCACGAGGTCGTAGCGATGCTTCAACTGCCCGGCAAGCTGGTCCAGGTCAACGACGAAGCCGCGCTCCGGGTCGAGCAGCAGCCGATCGACGCGGCACGGAACGACGTGCTCGAACACGTGCTGGTACTCGCCGTACGTCGGATCGAGCAGCAGTACCCGCGCGCCGGGGTGCAGCCACCGCAGGCAGGCGCGAAACACCAGGTCCGAGGATCCGGCCCCCGCCACCAGCAACTCGCCCGGCACGCCCCGCGCGCGGGCGATCTCGGCAATCAATCCCTCGCACTGCGTCGGCGGCGACGTCCGCAGGGCCCAGTCGAGGTGTTCCCGCAGTTCGTTCAAGACCGCCGGCGCGGGAGGGAACCAGGCGTCGAGCACGTCGGCGTTGATGATCTCATGTCGCCGTCCGAGTGTCCGGAATCCCGTCCCGATCGCATCAAAAAACGCGCCGCCGTGATAACAAGCCGGCGCAGCCGTCGTCGGAGGCGCGGCATCCGTCAGCTCCTCGAAGAACGGGCAGTCCATGTCCCACTTGACACGCGACCGCAGAGCGCGGAGTGTCGGTCCGAACCGGGCGACGGTCCCCACAATGTCGTCCAGCCTGGCGGCCAGCAGATCGTACTGCACAGCTCCGGACAGGAAACTCGGCCCCAGCCGCTGCAGACCGATCTTGAGATAAATCTCCAACACTTCACGCCGGCCGATCGCCATCACGAGCGTCGCGCCGCGCTCCTGCAGGTAGCGCTGCGCCGCGTGCATCAGCAGCATGGCCACCGGTCCCGAGCGATGCCGCTGCGTGACCGTCAGCAGCCGCAGTTCGTAGAGGCCGTCGTCGACCGGGAACGGCCATGCCTCGCGCGGCAGGTACTTGTCGAGGGAATAGCGTCCCCTGCCGGGCGGCGTGATGCTCAAAAAGCCGGCAATCTCGTCCCCCTGTGCGACGACGAGGTACTCGTTGAACTCGTCCAGCGGGTCGGTCAATTCGCCGCGGTCGTTGCAGTGATGCTGCCGCAGCTCGCAGGCGTAGACGTCGTGCCGCAGTTGATAGATCCGCTGCCGGTCCTCCGCTGACGCGAGCCGCACGGTGAAGGAGGGCCGCGCGGACTCCCGGGGCAACGTGGCCGCACGTGGCATTGTCAGCCTTTCGAGACATGTTGCGAAACGCACACCGCAACAGGGCGATCAATGCCGGACGAATATAACGCGGAGAGGTGGCAAATGGACAGGGAGGTGTTGACCGACAGCAAGAAGTGCAAGTGCGTCTCGGAGGCAGCGGCTGAGTTCGGGATCCGAGCGACGCGGCGCACCATGATGCGCCGCGTCGGGACACTGGGGAACACGCGCCGTCGCGCGGTTATTGCTTCGGAGGCGCCGCCTCCTTGACGAGCGCCCCGTGCTCGTCGCTCAATACCAGGATCGAAAACTTCTGCGCCCCTTCCAGCTCGTTCGTGTTGAGCGAGGCGTAGTCGAACCGGCCGCGGAGGTCAGTGTAGCCGTCCTTGTAGAACTTGACCTCCCCGGACGCCATCTGGGCGTAGACCTTCACGTAGGCGCGCGACGCAGGGGCGCGCGTGTCGCGGTGCGTCACCTTGACCTGGCCGTAGTTCTCGATGACCTGGACGGCGAGCGAATTCGAGAAGTAGGGCTGCGTCTTCGTCTGGCCCGCCCCGACGACTTCCACCAGCACGTTGCTGTTGCGGAGCGCTTCCGGCAGGTCGATCGACGCCGAAGTCATGTCCTTGGGCAAAGGCACGTCGAGCGAATGGTTTGGGCGAATTGAGGCGAAGCCGCTGCCGAACTCCTGCACAAACGGGTTGCGGCTGAAGAGCAGCTCGACGTCCATCTCGTAGAAGTTGATCCGGACGGACGAGAGGTTCTGATAGTTGAGGTTGATCTTCCGCGCCTCGACGAGGAAGTCGAAGCCCGGTTCGGTCGTGGCAAGCTGTCCCTGCTGCTGGTTGCGGTCTTCGGGGTCGATCACGCCAGGCGTCTTGCCGGCCGCTTCGTCGAGCTGGGCGGCGATCGTGGCAAACGTGTTCCGCCAGCGGTCGACCGGGTGCTCGGCGTACGCGGCGGCGATGGAGCGGGCCTGTTCCGGCTCATCCCCGAAGAACTTGAGATACGCGGCGCAATAGTCGTACTGCATCTGCGTGGCGATGTTGGCGCGGTTAACCTGCGCGAACGTGTCGAGCGACTCCTGGACCCGGTCCTGGAGCAGCAGGTAGTAGGTCACCGCGAGCAGTTCTTCGTCGCCGAGGGTGCGCTCGTACGACATTTCCTTGAGGAACCGGTGGTACTGCCACAGCTCGCGCTCGTTGACGATCTGCCGCCGCTTGCCGAGGGCGTGCGTGCGGGCGTTGACGAGCGGCTTGTATTCCAGGTGCTCGTAAGTCCGGCGGCGGACCGGGTCGATCGTGACGAGCGTGCCGCTCAGGCGGCCGCCGCATTCGTTCACGATCTGATCGGCGTGTTGCAGGAACTCGCGCGCGGCGTCGACGACGTTATGCAGCAGGGCGTAGGACCAGAGGGTGTGCTGGTAAACGTGCCGCTGCGCGAGGCGCGGCAGGATGGCGCCGAACGCGGTGCGGTCGTGCATCCGCCAGGCGACCTTTTCCAGGTTGATCGCGTTGATGTTGTGGGTGTCGAGGTACGTCAGCACGTCGTCGAGCGAACCGTACTGGGAGATGTAGTCCCACGAGCCGGTGTCGATCTGCGTCGGGCGGTCGACGACGTTGAGCGTCACCGGGTCGGCGGCGGCGATCAGCACTTCGTTTTTGGCGACGTGCACGGGGAAGTGCGGGAACTGGCCGGCTGCCGGGAAGTAGAAGTGGTGTTCGACGGTCTGGGTGTGGTACGGCTCCAGGTCGATGTGCAGCGTCTTCGTTGCCTGGCCGTTCAGGACGGGCATTGAGCCGCGCGGGTTCTGGATCAATACGTTCAGTTTCTGCCGGGTCGAAGTCGGATTGGTGATGACGACCTGGCAGCCGTAGACGGTGTGGATCACGAATTCGCCGGTGACGAACTTGTCGACGGTCTCGCCGTTCTCGATCCGCTGGCGGTCGCCGTGCCGGAAGAAGTTCTGGCTGACGAGCACCTTGGCCGCGCCGTCCGGGGCGGCGGCCGGGCGGATCTCTTCATGGAAGATCACGACGGCGCCGCCGGGAGTGAGGGTCATCTGCGGGCCATCGAACTTCGATTCGTGTTTCGGTGCTTCGAACGGCAGGTCAAGGACGGCCAGCGCGAGGAGCATTTCGGGGAAGTTGCGCGAGGCCTCGGCAAGGTTTGGCGAGAGGAAAGGGGTCGCGGGATCGTGGGCCGCGTAGTCTTTCCAGAATTTGCTGACGGTGACGAGGTCGGCAGTCTGCTGGTCGATCGTGAGGTGGTGATAGTTGTTTTCGGCCCATTCCCAGGTCTTGTCGAGTTTGCGGTAGAGCTGGCGGGTCTGGTCGCGCAATTCCACGGCGGCGCGGGCGAAGAAGAAGGCGTCCGTGCGGTCGTCCGCCTTGTCGCGCATTGCGCCGCGGCGCATCGCGCCGAGCGCGCCATCCATTGCTTCCTTGGCTTTCTCCATCTGCTCCAGTTGGCGGCCCGCCCGCTGCCGGGCCGCTTCGGGCCGTCCACCGCCGAAACCGGCCGGCCCCGGAGGGGCCATCGGCGCGGCAGTCGCGGCAGCCGCTTCCGGACGGGCGTCAAACGCCGCGCGATTCATGAGTTGCAGCTCTTCGACCGCCTTCTTCAGTCCGAGGGCATCGCCGGTCTCCAGCGCGCTCCGCTGGACGGCCGTATCGAACAGGTGAATGAAGCGGTCGATGTCCGGCGGCAAGAGTGCCTGCAGGTCGCCAACGTGGCGGGCTGTGCGCTCGCGTTCGCCTGCGATGCGGCGGGCGAGCAGGATGCGCTCGACGATATTGAGCTGGCCGAAGTTCCACGGCTGCACGTATTCGGAGAGGTCCTCCTCCACGAGGTAGCGGTCCATGAACGTCTTGTCCATCTTGTTCGCCAGATACGGTTTGATCACGTTCTGGAAGAAGTCGGGGTCCTTGCGCGACAGGAAGAAGCTCAGCTCGTGGCTGGCGTGCTTCGAGTACAGCTCGCGCCGCTCTTCCGGCTTGAGCTTGGGCCAGTTGAGGATGAACGCGAATTCCACGAGCTTCGGGTCGTTATTGAGCGTGGCGTACAGGCCG
>CAZWGW010000080.1:2860-15124 GCA_964633565.1 uncultured Planctomycetaceae bacterium | reverse complement strand
CAATTCTATCGTTTTCCGCGCGGCCCGGCTGCCAAACGCATCTCGGTCGTCCGTGCAATGATGTAATGCGGCCGTGCCCGCACCTGGTCGTAGATGCGGATCGCGTACTCCCCCAGAATTCCGATCCCCAGCGCGTTCAGTGCGCCGAAGAACGAGCCGATGATCGTGGTCGACGCCCAGCCGGGGATTGCCAGACCCGTAAACAACTTGTGATACAGCGCGAACCCCGCCACGCCGACGCACGCCACCAGCGACAGCCCGGCGATCACGTAGAAGATCGAGAGCGGCATCGACGAGAACGAGAAGATCGCCGTCTTCGCAAGCCGGAACAGTCCCCGCAATGAGACGCGCGGCGTGTTGTCGTATCGCCGGCCGCGCGCCACGGGGACGCCGATCTGGCGGAACCCGACCCAGCTCCGCAGCCCCGGGTAATAACGGTCGCGGTCGATGACGGCCGTGATTTCCTCAGCCACGCGCCGGTCGACAAGGCCGAAGTTGCCGGCGTCCATCGGCATCGGCGTCTGCGAGATCGCATTGAGGACGCGGTAGAACGCGAGGAACAATGCCTGCTTGACGGCGTGCTCCTTGCGGTCCTGTCGCACGGCGTAGACGACGTCGTACCCTTCCTGCCAGCACGCGAGGAATGTGCGGATGGCGGCGGGGTCGTCCTGCAGGTCGCTGTCCATCACGATGATCGCCTGCCCCCGGGCGTGCGACAGTCCCGCGTGCAGCGCCGACTGGTGCCCGAAGTTGCGCGAGAAGTGCAGCACGCGGACCGACGGATTCGCGGCCGCCAGTGCATCCAATCGCTCACCACTGCCGTCCGCCGACCCGTCGTTGATGAACACGATCTCGTACCGGCAGCCGCAGTCGGACAGCGCGTGTTCGAGCTGCGCCACCAGTGTGTCGAGCACGGCCGCTTCGTTGAAGACCGGCAGGACGATGGAGACGAGCGAGTTGCCTTCAATGCTGCGGTTCATTTCACCAGCACTCCCACGAGAGACAGGCCGCACGGCACCGGGATGCGGCCGATCAACGAGCACTCGGCCGCGGCGCAGCCCAGCAGCAGGCGGTTCGTGAAGGACGAGACTCGTGGAAACTCGGCGGCGCCCGGCCGCGGGAAGAGCCGCCGCCAGCCGCGCACGGCGAGCGCCGCCGGCAGCGTGAACGAATTCCAGTGTGTGAGCAGCCTGACGCGGAATCCGGCCTGCTCCGCGTGTTGCCGCAGCAGCGACGCGGTGTAGCGGCGGTAGTGGCCGAGTGCCCGGTCCCAGTCGCCGTACAGACACGGATAGGCCGGCACGGTCACGACGAGCGCGCCGCCGGGCTGCAGCGCGCGGCAGGCGTGGTCCAGTGCATGCACCGGATGGGCGAGGTGTTCGAGCACGTCAAGCAGGACGACGGCGCGGGCACATCCGTCGTCGACAGGCCACGGCTCTTCGAGGTCATGCAGTTGCACGCCATCGATGCCGCGCTCGCGGGCGAGGCCGACCGCTTCGGGCATTACATCCAGCCCCGTCACGTCGTACCCCAGTCGGCGGAATTCGACCAGATTGCGCGACGACCCGACGCCCCCTTCGATCAGCACTCCCGGCGGCGGCGCGTAGCGCGCGAGCAACTCGACCGCCAGCTGCCGCTTGGCGACATGCCACCAGTAGCCGTCCTCCAGTTCGGCCAGCTCGGAAAGATGCCGTGCGTCCATCGGCGCCAGTGTCGCCTGCGTCATCACGGTCCCCCCTCCGTCGGGGCGGCCGCTGGCTCAACAGCCGGCGCGACGGCCGTCTCCAGCGGCGTCGGCGTGCTCGATGTGGGCGGCAACATGACCTGATGCGGGAATTTCCCCCGCCACAGCGCCAGCGCCCGGCCGGCGTGTGTCAGGAAAGGGTAATACGACTTCAATTCACCGTCGCTCAGACCCTCGATCGACCGGCACAACCACTGGCCGGAGCGGGTCAACGTCTCGTCCGGCGGCAGCACTTCGGGCGGGGCGAGCGCCCACCACTCCAGTGCATGGCCCGTCGCCAGCAGCCGGTCGGCGTCGATGCCGAACGGGCCGTCCACATTTCCCGTCTGTGGGCCGTCCCATTCGTCCCCCGGCCAGCGACCGTCCCACCAGCCGTCCGGGTGTTGCGTCTGGACGAGTCGAGCGGTTGCATCCTGCAGGTGAGCGACAATCCGTCCGCGCATCTCGTCCGACAGAATTCGGCCGTGCTCGGCGTCGACCCGCAGCAGCATCACCAGCGTGTGCAGCCGGTGGTTCCCGTAACACACGCCGAGCGCCAGCCGCTGCCGCATGAGCCGCTCGGCCAGCCGGTCCCAAGTGATCTCCTGCCCTTCGGTCGAGTACCATCCGGGCGTGCGCGACAGGTAGTGCAGGAACGCAAGCGTCGACCATTCATACTCTTCCTGATTCAGACTGAACTCGCGGAGTGCATGCTCCAGCGCCGCGCGGAGCGGACGCTCGCCGATCGGCGAGATGACGGGGTAGTCGAGCGGCGTGCCGACTTCCGCGAGTCCGGCGATCGTGTGGTCGTAGTGGCTGGCAGTCGCCTTGCCCGATTTGGTGCGGAAGGCGATCAGGTCCGTATCCGCGCCGGTATTCGGCACGAGGAACGGCTTTGTCTCCGAGCCCCACGCTTCGCGGAATGCGCGATGGTCGAGCAGCAGTTCGCGCATCTCCACGCCCGACAGGCATTCCGGATCGTCGAACTCCGCCGGGATGCCCCAGCACCGCAGCGCGTGGTCGACATTGTTGATCGGCGGCTTCGTCCCGCGCAGCCGCGGCTTGAGCCGCTGGAGCACGGCGACCAGTTGCTCATCGCTGACGACTTCCGGCCGGTCGTACAGCGGCCCGACCTGAAGTGGCTCGTTGTCCGGAGCGGGCAGCGATTTGTCGATCGTCAGTTCCTGGTAGCGATAGGCCCCATACGCGACCACGGCGCTGACGAATACCACCTGCAGGGCGCAGAAGGTGGTCACCGAAAGCCGGCCGCGTGCAGTCCCATTCGAAGTCTGTTCGCGCATCGTCACTCAGCCGGCTCCTCTACGGACAGGTTCTCGTCGATGTGCGCCGTACGATTGCGCACGGCCACCAGCCCCACGTCGTCTTCGTACACGATGTCCCAGCCGCTCAGTCGGCGGACGGTCGGCTCCAACTGGGTTTGCAGTTCTTTGCAGACGACGATCGTGTTCGCGCGATAGCGATTCAGCCGCCGCTCCAGTCCGGGCGCCGCCTGGGCGATCGCCAGATAATCCCGCCACACGCGGGGCGGCACGACGTGCACGGAGTTCGTCGTCATCATCACGTCGATGCCCTGCGGCCCGTCCCACACGAGCCAGTCTCCCCACCACTGCGGCCCGGCGACCAGTCCCTGCGGCGGATGCTCCCGCAGGTACTGCGTTACCCCCAGCGGCGTGTCGCTGCTGTAGAGGCGCTCGGCCGGGCGCGGCTTTCCCCCCAGCACAGGCCGGCTGATCGGTGAGAAGGCGAACGTCACCCACAGGAAGAGCGGCGCGATGAGCGTCAGGCGGAAAGAACCCACAAACAGTGGCTGGGCGGCGCGGCGCATTCCCGCCAGCGCGGCGCTGTCGGCGAGTCGCCGCATCACGTCGGCCAGATGGGGCGTCAGTGCGACCATCACGACGGGGGCGTACCACGCCACCATCCGCACCTTGAGGCAGACGGCGAGCGTGAACACGGCCAGCAGCAGCACGTCGCTCGCCGCGACGCGGACCCGGCTGTGCCGCAGCAGCACGACGATCAGCACCCACGAGGCGGCCATCGGCGCGCCTTCCAGCGAGACCATCTCCAGCGGGAACCACTCGACCACGTCCTTGAGGTTCGGGTGCGACGGGAACAGGAGCGTGTTCAGCAGCAGGTCGAACCCGTACGGATTCGCCAGTGTGCCGAGTACGGCCAGCTCCGTGAGCAGCGCCCAGCGGCGAAACACGCCGTCTTGCAGCACGGCCGTCACGCTGCGCGTCTGCCAGGCGACTTCGATCGCACGCCCCAGCGCATAGCAGCCGAGCACGGCGAATCCGACGATGAACGATCCGTGCAGGTTGGCCCACAGCGCGAACAACACCGGCACGCCGATCCACGCCAGCCACGTCGCCGGCAATCGCGAGGGAACTGAATCGACTGCATTCAGGGCGCGCCGCGCGCGCGCGGCATCCGTTCGGACCACCAGCCACAGCAGCAGCGCAAAGCACAGGTTGCCGAACATCTCCGGGCGGATCACGGCGTGCCGGCTCCAGCCGAACGCCCACGCCAGAACCATCGCCAGCGCGGCAATCCCGCCCCGTCCCGTCTGCAGATAAAACGTACGCATCAGCACGAGCGACGTCGCGACCGCCGTCATGGCGAACAGGTGCGAGTACCACTCGGCGTCACCCAGTCGACCCGCGACCGCCAGCACGACCTGCCCCAGCCACGCCGTGCAGACGACCGGCACGCCATCAGCCAGACGGACGAACGGCTCATTCACCGGCAACCGGCCGTGGTCAATGATCCATTCGCCGTACGACACGTGCCCCCACACGTCCGAATGGAACAGCGGCAGGTAGTTGTAATGCATGAACAGCAGACAGAAGACGCCGATGATCAGCAGGTGCTTCCCCTGCAGTGCCCAGTGCGCGGGGAGCTTGGGCGTCAGCACCTCCTCAACGGACAGCGGCGCGGGTTTCGCGCGGGTCGGCGTTCTCTCGGGAGCAACCGGTGGTTCGATCACGTGCGACATCAGTCCTGCCATCCAGGTCGAAGAAGCCGCCCCGCATGGGGGCATCAACAGACGACGGCCTTCGCGTCGTGCCTCCTGCTCCGGTTGTGCCGGTCATGCCGGACATCGCGCGGGATGGGAGAACGACGTTGAGAGGAACACGATTCGCAGAGCAGGTTCCATACCGAATCGTCCGACGACCGCGGGACCGACCTTCCACGGCACCACATGCAACCACCGCCAGCGACAACGTCAGAGGAGAATGCGCCCCGAGGATTCCCGTGGGCGCTCGGCCTGATCGGCTTGGCCGTGCTGCTCACGCTGGCGGGTCCGCAATTCGTGCGGATGCCCCTCACCAACGACACGGCGCTCTACGACCTGCAGGCCTCCGTCGTGCAGCACGGCGGCGTGCTGTATCGCGACATCCTGGAGCCAAACCTGCCGGGCGTCGTGTGGATTCACCTGACCGTGCGGTCGCTCTGGGGCGAATCATCGGAGGCGATGCGGTTATTCGACCTCGCCGTCCTGGGGACGATTTTGCTCGTCGGGGCGTGGTGGTTGAGCGGCACACAGCCGCGGATGAATATCCGCGGACGTGTGCGCAACGCTCCCGCCGTCTGGTTCGCCGTCGCCGGGCTGGCGTTCTACCTGTCGATCTCCGAATGGTGCCATTGCCAGCGGGACACATGGATGCTTCTGCCGGCGCTCGTGAGTGTTACGCTCCGTCGGCAGCAATATCTGCGGTGCCTGCGGACACCGCCAATGTCACGCGTCTGGCTGTGGGCCGTCGCCGAAGGACTCGTCTGGGGCGCGGGAGTCTGGATCAAGCCGTATGTCGTCATTCCGGCGCTCGCCGCGTTCTGCGTCAGCCACCTGCTGTTGCGAAATGTCCGCGCGTTTCTGACTGATGCGACCGGCCTGCTCTGTGGCGGGCTGGTCGCCGGCGGCGCGGGAATCGCCTGGATGCTGTCGACAGGCTGCTGGCCCTGGTTCCTGGAGACGCTCCGCGAGTGGAATCCGCGCTACTTCCAGGCGGGGCGTGAGCATTGGACGAAAGCCCGGTTCATCGCCATGTCGGCGCGACTCTGGCCGTGGTCTGCACTGCACCTGGTGGCCGTCCCGCTGGCGCTGCGGGCTGTGTTGACGCCGGTCATCGGTCGAAATACGCCGTCTGCAGACGATCAAGGACTTGCGCCGCCGCGCCGCGCCGCAACTCCGCTCCTGGCGGCGTTTTATCTGGGGTGGCTGGCGCATGCGTACTTTCTGCAACATCTGTTTGATTATGTCCACGTCCCCGGAGTGCTGATCGCACTGCTGTTCCTGGCGGATCTGGCATCACGCCGCGCTGCCCCCTCGACCGGCTGGCGCGTGGCTTACGCCGGCTTTGCGGTCCTCGTGCTGCTGGCCTCGCCGATCGTGCGGGGCGAACGCCTGAAGCTCTGGTCGGAGTGCGTCGCCGGACCGAACTCCCCCGGCCTGCAGGACCGGCTGGCGCATCTCAGGAACCCGAATCGCGAGGATCTCGCGCGGGTGGCCGAGTACCTGCGACGGTGCAACGTCCAGGGGCGGGAGGCCTGCTTTTACAACAGCGATTTCGTGGCGCTCTATCAGTCGCTGCGCCTGACGCCGCCGACGCGGTTCGTGTACCTGCACGAGCTGCTCGTGTTCTTTCCCGATCGCCATGCCGAAATGCAGGAGCAGTTGGCCCACCCCGGTCTGCGCTACGTCGTCACCGATCTCGTCGCCTGCGGCATGCCGCGGCAAGAGGCGGAAACGATCGGTCCGGAGGGACCGCTGGCGCCCCCGCCGGCGTACAATCGGGTCCGCACTGGTTTTCCCTGGGCGTTGCCCGTCGTGTATCGGGCGGGGACGTACCTGGTCCACAAGGTCGAGCGGCCGCTGGAGGCGATGCCGTTCGACGATGGATGGCCATCGACAACTCACCCAAGGCTGGTTCGACGGTAGCGCGACGTAGCCGAATTCTTGGCGAATTCGGCTACACCTGATTCAATTCGTCGACGCCGCGATCTCGCCCTCCTCCCGCGTGTCGACCATCCCCAGCCGGCGCAGCTTCTTGTACAGCCCGACGCGGCTGATCCCCAGTGCCCGCGCCGTGCGGGTGCGGTTGTTGCCATTCGCCTTCAGCGCCTGCTCCAGCAGTTCCCGTTCGCTGCAGGCAATGCGGTCCGCCAGCGTCCAGCCGCGAGCGACGTCCTTCACGTGACCGTTCGGTTCGAAGTTCGACCGGGTGATGCTGTCTGACAGGTCGCTTAGCGTGAGTTCGTCCCCCTCACAGAACAGCACGGCCCGCCGCACGTGGTTCTTGAGTTCCCGCAGGTTCCCCGGCCAGCGATAGCGACGGAGCGCGGCCAGGAAGTCACGGTGCACGCGGCGAATGCCGATCTGGTGCTCGCGGCAGAACTCGTCGGCAAAGTCCATGGCCAGCGGCACGATGTCCAGCGGCCGGTCGCGCAGCGCCGGCAGCCGGAACTCCAGCACATTGAGCCGGTAGTACAGGTCCGAGCGGAACTGCGATTTTTTCATCAGCTCCTCGAGATTCACGTTGGACGCCACGATCAGTCGCGCCTCCGACATTCGCGACTCCGTCGAACCGACCATTTCGTACTCGCCGGTTTCGATGACCTTCAGCAGTTTGGCCTGCTGCTTGGGGTCGAGCACGTCAATTTCATCGAGCAGCAGCGTCCCCAGCCCGGCCGCCTGGAACCGGCCGATCTTGTTCCGGTCCGCCCCCGTGAACGCGCCGCGCACGTGCCCGAACAATTCGCTCTCGATCAGATCGTTGGGGAGCGCGCCGCAGGCGAGGTTCTGGAACGGCTTGTCGCTGCGTTGCGACCGCAGATGGATGAACCGCGCCAGCGTCGTCTTCCCGGTCCCGGTTTCACCGACGAGCAGCAGCGTCACGTCCCGATGCGCGACCCGCACCAGGTCGTCAAGTACGCTGAAAAACGACGGCGTATACGTCACCACGCGCACGTCACCTGCCTCCAGGCGGCGGTGTTCCGGCACCGGTCGAGGATGGTTTTCGCACAGCATTTGCCGCAATGCGGTATCCGCGAGAAGCTGCGGGCGCCAGTCGCTGCGCAGGACCAGATGCTCCAATGCAACGAGGTCGGCGAGCGCCGCGATCTCTCGTGGAAACCCCCCGTCTCCCAATGTGATGACGTTGAGGGCGCTCACCTCTCCGGCCAGGATCAACTCCAGCAGTTGCCGGGTCTCGGAGTGATCGGCGTGGTCCCGCACGTCGAGGAGCAGCGCCGGCGCATCCCGGGACACCAGCGCGTGCATTGCCGTCTCCGCGGTGGTCGCGCTGTACGGCTCGCAGGGGACCTTGTCCCGCAGCACCGGCTCAATGACGTCACAGAAGTCCGGGTCCTGGCTGAAGACCACGACTGGAGTTGACATTCGCCGACTGCCCTTCCTTCGCAAAAACCTAGGAGCCCCCCCGGCCGGCTGTCTCCGCCGGGTTGCGCGCGTTGCGGGGGTTTGTTGCCGAACGGCCTCATCGCAACTCTCACTCCGATTGCGCAGATTATCCAGTTTTACACCAGGCTATCGGCCGGATGCACGCTGATAACTGCGGTTGCCGGCCCTTCGCTGTCGTGAAATGCGCCAGACGCTAGGTTGTAAGTGTTTATGTATTAATTCTTTAAGACAGTTTTGGCATGGTCGTACAGGGTCAGGCAACCGGCAGGTGGCACGCGTGCTTGGATCAGGTCCACCACCAACCCTGACAGGATCGCCGGTTTACGTCTCTTGTCGCGTGGCTTCATCTCATGTTCACAATCGTCGACACATCAGTGTCGCGCTCGCCTTGCGAGCGTATTCCTCCGATGCGGCAATGAACCCCGGTTTGCGCCAACGACCGTTTGCAGCGGCCCTGAATCAGGGCTTTGCCGACGGCGTTGACAACGACGCCTCAGCATGGTCTCGCCGCCGCGTGCCGCTGGTATGACGTTTGCGTTCAGCACAGCGCCACACCGATGTCGCTCCGCGCAGCGATTGGATCCTCGCTTCATTGCGGAGTTTTCCCACGGGGAACTGCCACATGAATTCGTCCGCGCCCGAGTTGTCGATCATCGTTCCGACATACCGCGAGGCGGAAAACCTCCACGTGCTGATTCCCCGGATCGCGGCCGCGATGCAGGCAGCGTGCCTCGATTGGGAAGTCATCGTGGTCGACGACAACAGCCCCGATGAGACTGTCGACGTCTGCGCGGCATTGAGCCGCTCCTTTCCGCTGAGGCTGATTGTCCGGACCACGGAGCGCGGCCTGTCGAGCGCCGTGATCGCGGGGATGCGGCAGGCGCGCGGCCGGACGCTGGTGTGCATGGACGCCGACCTGTCTCATCCTCCCGAAGCGATCCCCGACCTGGTTGCGCTGCTCCGGGACGCCTCCGCCGCTTCCGCCGACTTCGTCATCGGAAGCCGCTACGTTGCCGGCGGGAGCACGGAAGACGGCTGGGGCCTGTTTCGCTGGCTCAATTCCCGGGCGGCCACCTGGCTCGCCCGTCCGCTGACGAACGTGAACGATCCGATGGCAGGTTTCTTCGCCCTGCGACGGGCCGATTTCGAGGCGGCCCAATCGCAGCTCAATCCCATCGGCTACAAGATCGGCCTTGAGTTGCTGGTCAAATGCGACTGTCGGACTGTGCGCGAGGTCCCGATCCAGTTCCAGAACCGCTTGCACGGCAGCAGCAAACTGAACCTGCGCGAGCAGATGAACTATGCACGGCACGTGGCCCGTCTGTACGAGCACCGGTTTCCCGGCGTCACGAGCTTCTCGCGGTTCTGTCTCGTCGGGCTGACGGGCGTGGCGGTCGACCTGACCGTGTTCACGCTGCTGCTTGCGGTCGCGCTGCAGGTGCCCGCGGCGTCGGTGCTGGCGATCTGGTGCGCGATGACGTGGAACTTCATCTGGAACCGAACCTGGACGTTCGCCGGGAGCCGTCGCGCGCCGCTGCTGCGCCAATACGCGGCATTCTGCCTGGGTTGCCTGCTGGGGGGCCTGGTCAACTGGAGCACGCGCGTGCTGCTCTGGAAGTACGTGCCGTTCTTCAGCGAACACGCACTGGCCGCCGGCGCAGCCGGCGTCGCCACCGGCACGTTCTTCAACTTCAGCCTGTGCCGGTTGTTCGTCTTCCGGCAATCGGCGTGTGATGCAGCGCCTGGGGCGGCGGATGCGCGGTGTGCGGACACGCAGCCGCTGGTTCCCCTGGCGGATGTCTCTTCCGGCGGCGGGCAGATCACTTTGGAAGAAATTGAAACACTCGCGGACGGTCCCGCAGTTGCGACCATACCCGCGCGGCCGCGCGTCGCGACCGGGCGTTTGCTCGCGCTCTGGGCGCTGGTCGCCGGACTGGCATTCAGCGGTGAAACTGCGCTTGGCCCGGCGCTGACGACCGCACCGGCGGCGCACGCCGCGGACAAGGCCGCCCGTGCATCAACACCGGAGGCGGCGTCCGCGGTGGGTGGAGCCCTGGCCGTCCGCCGCGCCCCGCTCCCCACGCCGCGAGCGTTCGACCTGGCCGATGAGGCGATCGAACAGCGGTTGCGCCAGTCCGCGACGTACCTGTCGTCCGACGAACTGCAGGGGCGCGGCATCCGTACCCGCGGGCTGGACCTCGCCGCGAACTATATTGCCGACCAGTACCGCGAGGCGGGTCTTCGCACCGACTGGTACGCGACCGGCCCATACCACGAGTTCCGCCTCTACTCGCGCGCGACGAACGGTTCCGTGCAGGAACTTGCGTTTCATGTGCCGGGGAGTGAGGACCGGGCCCTCAAGCTGAACGCCGACTACACCTCGCTCTCGCTCAGCGTCAACGACAAGTTCACGCTCCCCGTGGCCTTCGCCGGCTACGGCATCACCGCCCCCGAGTTCTCCTACGACGATTACGCCGGCGTCGACGTCGCCGGCAAGGCCGTCATCGTCCTGCGGCACGAGCCCCAGCAGCATGACCCGATGAGCGTCTTTTCCGGCGTGGAGAACTCCGACTACGCGTTTGTCCGTCCCAAGATCGACAACGCGGTCGAGCACGGCGCGGCCATGGTGATCTTCTGCACGGACGGCCCGGCGATGCCCGCCGCTCCGGAAACTGTCGATGAGCCGGTCGTGCCGGAGGAGTCGCAGGAAGTGCTCCTCGACGTGGAACTCAACGACTCGTCGCTGCGCGGGTCGATTCCGGTCGTCCATTGCCGCCGCTCGATCATCGAGCGCCTGGTCCGCGCGTCCAGCGGTGAGGACCTGTCGGAACTGGAGCACCGCATCGACTCCACGCTGCAGCCGCAGAGCCGCGTCCTCAAGGACGTGCGCGTGGCCGGGCGGGTCGGCCTCTCCCGGGAAGGGCGCACGCTGCGGAACGTCGTCGCCAGCCTGGAAGGGACGGGTCCGCTGGCGGAGGAGACGATCGTGATTGGCGCCCACTACGACCATCTCGGGCTCGGCGGCTACGGCTCCCTCGCGATCGGCGCAAACGCGGAGATCCACAACGGCGCGGACGACAACGCCTCGGGCACCGCTGTGCTGATGGAGGTCGCCCGGGAACTCGCCTCACGCAAGGAACCGCTCCGCCGCCGGGTGCTGTTCATCGCCTTCAGCGCCGAAGAACTGGGCCTGATCGGCAGCAAGCGGTACATGCAGGACCCGGTGGTCCCGCTCGACAAGAACATCGCCATGCTCAATCTCGACATGGTCGGTCGCATGAACAAGGACCGCGTGACGATCTACGGCACCGGCACGGCCGCGGAGTGGCCGGCGCTCATCGACCGTGCCAGCGCGGCCCAGGCGCTGACGATCGCGCGGCGGCCCGGCGGCTACGGGCCGAGCGACCATGCGTCGTTCTTCGAGCACGGCATTCCGGTACTGCACTTCTTCACGGGGTTTCACCCGCAGTATCACCGGCCCAGCGACGACTCCGACCTGCTCAACGTGGCCGGCATGCGGCGGATCGCGGCGATGGTGCGGGACATCACGGTCGACCTCGCACAGGCCGACGCCCGCCCCACGCGGACCGGCTCGCAGGGGGCGTTCGATCTCTCGGAATTCATGGACAGCGACGACAGCGGCCTGGGGCTGGAACTGCTGGCGTCCGACCGCCCCCGGCTGGGGGTCGTGCTGGAACCGGCCGAGAAAGGGGGCGTGGTCGTCAAGCGGATTCTCCGCAGCACGGCCGCCGAGCGGCACGGCATCCGCCCCGGCGACGTGATCCAGCAGGTGGCCGGCAAGGACGTCAACAGCGCGGCCGACGTGACCGAGGTTCTCAAGCAGCACAAGGCGGGCGAGAAGCTCGCGCTGCGGCTGACGCGGCGGGACGTGGAGATGGAGCTGGAGATTACGTTGTGAGCAGGATCGTCAAAGCGACAGTTCCCGGCGGAGGTCCTCGATCGAAATCGTGGCTTCCTCCTTGGAGAACTCGCCCATCAGCCGCAGGAATTCCGGGTTGTGTTTGAGCAACTCGGCTTCAAGGGCGAAGTCGTCATCGTCAGCCATGTGCAGCACCACAGGCAGTGTGAGTTCCGATTCCTG
>CAZWGW010000080.1:362-2850 GCA_964633565.1 uncultured Planctomycetaceae bacterium | reverse complement strand
GCAGGTCGATAACTTCATAACTGCGATACGCCTGCACGTGATCTGCCGCCGTCGGCGTGAACTTGATCTCGTGCGCCATCACGGTGCTCCGTAGTCCCGAGTGACGAAGCCAACGAGATTATAGACGTTTCGAGCCGGTCTTGGTGGATGATTCCTCGCGGAATTGTACGGGGATGCGTCTCACCATCGCGCCGAATTTCCCTTAGGCGCACTGTGGAGAACGCGCGCGTCGGAACTGGATTGAGCGGCGCGCCGTCACTTCCGCGCCCCATGAGAATCTCCGACGGCGCACGAATGATACCTCTCATCGGCACGGATTTCGGGGCGCTTCTGTCCGATCCGCACGAATCGCGAAGTGGAAATCTCCCTCGCAGCACGACCCACTGACAAAGTGAACTCAAGAATTGACGAATTAACTGGATAGAATACCTAGGCTTGACATCGGTACGAAGAGTGAGTAAATTGACTTCAGTTGATTCCCTGGTTCATTGCTTAAGGATGAGCTTCGGGAGGACAATCGGTGAAACCGATCGTGGGTGCGACTCTGGTCGTGATTCTTGCCGGCTTTGAGTGGGCGTTACTGGCACCGCAACCGGCTGTCGCGGCTGAATCTCTTGCTGACGTTCGCACAGCGTATCTAGAGCAATCCCGAGCACTGCGCACGGCGGCAGTAACATATACAGTTGACCAGTGATTGGACTTGCCCGGTGCGCGGCATGCGGACGGTAGTCGTGCCATGCGCAAGCATTGGATGCGCCAAGGCACCCGCTGGTCGTACCGGGTTGACCCGATTCGTTTCCCGGGCTCGGAAAGATCAGTCGCTCAGTATCACACCTTCGACGGCACCAGTGGTTGGCAGGTCAGCTTTGGCGGCGAACATGCCACTGAGATTCGCGAGATCACGAAATGCAAAGGATTTGTTCCGTGGAAGAAGCCGGTCGTTGCTGAACCAGAGAGGCTGATAGGAGTGACGCTGTCGGCGTCGCAACTGTCAATTGAAGGACTGTTCGAAGAACCGGGCGTCACTGTCGTCGGTTCCGAGGAAGTGGATGGCGTTCCCTGCATCAAGATTGACTTTGGCGTACGGCCGGTCGAACGCGGACGAATGACGGACGCTCGACACGATCGATTGTTGGTAACCACGAAATCGTCGCCCGTCGCATTCGTGCTGACGCAGCCGCGGCCCGAAGCATGAAAGCGGACGCGGGCGTGTCGGATGATCTGGCGAGTAATTCCCCGATTAGCGCGGAATTGCCGCCTGCACATCGTTCGGCATGGCTCGTTGGAGCAGCATCGGTGTTCGTGATCGCAACAGGGGTCTATCTGTGGACGTTAACGCGGCGCTGATGTGTCTTGTCGAGCGAGTGGCTCGCGAGAAGCGAACGCAGTTTCGGCAGAAGGAGTAAGGATATGAGGATCATGCACAGCGTATTAAGTGGAGTTCTGACATTCGTGGTATGTGCCTGGTCGCCGTGGATTGCTGGTGCGCAATCAGTTCGCGAATTTGAGTCTGACCATTTGGCGGCAATTCGTGGTGGCGGTCAAGAGTTTCAAAACACAGCTGCATCGCCCGTCGGTGAAGGTTGCAACTATTGCGCCCAATACCCGAATACGAATGTTTATATTCTGTGTTCGGATAGCCACACTGAGTCGAAATGCATACTGCCATCTAGCGGGGATTGCTGTGAGGAAGACATCCAAGCGTGAGGCGGTATGGGTGATTTGTATTTCTTCAGGGTGTCTGGAGAATGCACGTCGCAGTTCGGAACGGTTGATTGCAACGACGTCGGATACACGCAGGCTGGGGCATGTCACCCGTGAGTCGAAGGTGCGGTTGGCGTTCACAAAAGCGAGGGCAGGGGCTCGCCACGAATGTAGTGCTATTGCTGGGCATCGTCGCCGGCGCACTCCTCCCGGTGGTGGTGGGTTCCGGCGATGACGAGTCTGTTGTCGTTGAGCCAAACCGATGCGGTGAATACGCACTGGAATTCGTCATTGCGTATGTCTCGCCGGAGTCGTCGCTTCGTTCGGTTGTGGATGGGCTCGGTCTGAAAGGTCAACAGGCGTCCCTCGAAGAGCTGGGCACTACGGCGAGGAGCCTTGGGTTTGCTACGCGTGCGGTCGTGTGGCAAAAAAGCTCAGTCCCGGTGGCGGACTCATCGCGCGCTGCCATCATTCCGATTGCAACCGAGAATGGCGGCGTACATTTCGTGTCACTAGCGCATGTAAGCGGCGGCAAGGCAGTACGACTTTCCGCACAAGCCCGCTTGGGTATCGATGGACGACTTGTGGAGTCGATGGGACGGAGAGGCGCTGTATGTCGCGGTGAACGAATCGGCGTTAAATTCGATGCCGCGGGGTTCATCGGGCATTGGCCGGCGGTTGCTGTGGGCAGCAGTGTTGGGATTATTCGCAGCGGTTGCAACTGGCTTGCTTCAAAAGCACGTAGCGACACACAAGAGACGTGAAACCGCGGTCATCAGGACTC
>CAZWGW010000080.1:0-352 GCA_964633565.1 uncultured Planctomycetaceae bacterium | reverse complement strand
TATTGGCAGCACTGTTGATGCCCGCCGTGCAGCGTGCTCGTGAGTCTGCTCGGCGGGCAGGCTGCGCTCAAAACCTCAAGCAGCTGGTGCTTGCGGCACAGAACTATGAAAGCGTGTATCGGCGTTTTCCGGGGAGGTGGCCGTCGGTTGGATCAGCTATCCGCGATCCTCGCCGCGTTTCCGCGCAAGCCGTGCTACTTCCCTACCTCGACGGTGGGCCCGTGTACAAGCAGATTGATTTCGGTGAGTCGAACAAGGGTGCATTCGCCGAACCGCCGACGTCGACGGAGAACTGGAGATTGATCGATGTCGATATTCCCGTTTTTCGCTGCCCTACTGACGCGACGCGGTC
>CAZWGW010000079.1:0-15236 GCA_964633565.1 uncultured Planctomycetaceae bacterium | reverse complement strand
ATCTGATCGAGGTCGGCTTCCCCTACAGCGACCCGATTGCCGACGGGCCGGTGATTCAGGCGTCGTACACACGGGCGCTTGCGCACAAGCTGCACGTGAGCGACATCTTCGCCGGCATTGCGGAGTTGAAGAACGAACATCTGCCGCCGCTCGTGGCGATGGTCTCGTACGCCATCATTTTCCGATCGGGGGCGGAGCGATTCGTCGCTCAGGCGAAGGAAGCCGGCTTCAGCGGGCTGATCGTGCCGGACCTGCCGGGAGACGAGGCGGCCGACCTGTTTCAAGTCGTTCGCGGCGCGGGACTGGACCTGATTCAACTCGTCGCGCCGACCACGCCTCGCTCGCGTGTACGCGAGATCCTCAAAGCGTGTTCGGGCTTTGTGTACTGCGTTGCCGTCGCCGGCACGACCGGCGTGCGCGAACAAGTCGCCTCGGAATTGCTGGCGCAGTTGCGCTGGATGCGTGAGGAGACCGACCTGCCCGTCTGCGTCGGGTTCGGGATCTCGAAGTCCGAACACCTGGAACCGCTGCGCGGCGTGGCCGATGGCGCGATCGTCGGTTCGGGGATCGTGCGGTATCTGCAGGACGCGGCAGATGGAACGCTGACAGAGGCGCAGGCCGTGGAGGCAATCGCGAAATTTGCGGCACAAATGACAGCTGTTGCGCATCGGAGTTGACGCCCGCCCTGATCAGTCCGGACGTGGCGGGTCAATCTCATCCAACCCGCCCGAGCCGACGCGATACTGCCATCGGTGGCCGGCATATTGGACGGTGGCCGTCCTGCCCGATTCGTCGATCGAAATCGCGGCATCATCTGCCGATGACCCGGCTGCGTCCACGAGCCGCGTCTCAGTCCGCCATCCGCCACCGCCGACACGATCCTCCACTGCGGAGAAATAGATCCCGGCGTCACTTCGGTTGACTCGGAAGCGTACTCGCGTGCCGGCGAAGTTCCCGTTGGCCGTGGCGAGAGTGCTTGTGTGCCACAGCCCGAGCATCGCCGCCGCGAGCCCCACCACAAGAATCCCGGCGGCAATCAACGTGCGCGGTCGCATGCTCGAGCTCGGGACCAATGGCCCACGTGAGGAATCCGGATTCATCCGGTGCGCGCCATTGTCTGCCGCGGCCGCACGACGTGCCAGTCCAGCAGCACGGCCGTCAGGATCAGCAGCACCGACAGCACGATCAGCCACGAATACGGGTTGTCGATCCGCAGCAGCGTCGGCTCGAACTGTTTGGGCGGCGTGCGGCGGCCCGGCGCCATATTGAGCAACGTCGACTCCTCCGGGTCAAAGAAGTTGACGGCGAGTTCCTCAAAGACCTGCGCGCCGCGGCGGACCTGATAGACGCCGGTCTCCTCCAGTCCCGCCAGCTCGACGACATCCTGCCGGTCGCGGATGAGGGGCCGCGAACTGCCGTTCGGCGACGCGAGCGACAGGTCTTCGGCCGCCCCCGCGAGCTGCGGTGCGCGAAACCGCACGACCTCTTTGCTGCGGTAGTTCCAGCGCTGCAGTCCCGGCAGCGCGGCGCGGCGCAATTCGACGAGGTTCGTCAGCAGGATTGGCCAGTCGGGCGAACGGTCGAGGTTTGAGACCGCCAGGTCGATGTTGAGCAGGAAGGAAGTCGTCCGCGTGCCGGCCAGTTGCGCCAGCAGCGGCAGGCGATTGCAACTGACGAGCGGCGTCAGGTCCGCCGTGGTCGGCTGCACGCCCCCCCACACGACGCCGTCCAGCACGACCCCTTCCAAAAGCGGATGCTGCTTGTCGAGGATGTATGGCCCACTGAGCGTGACGGCCTGGTCGCGCACGGCCTGCGCCGGATCGAGCGGTCCAATGCCGAGCCACCACAGGTCGGGCTGCGACGCCGGCGGCATGTTGGCCGCGCCGATGACGAGATGCGCCTGGTCGACCGGCCCCGGCTGCAGGTCGGCGAGCGCAGCCAGGACCCGCTGCACGAGCTGCAGCTCGTGCGAATCGGCCGGAAGCGTGACGGCCACCGTGAGCACCCGCACTTTCGGCTCAATCAGTGTCACCTGGTTGTCGGTCTCCAGCCCGTCACCCGTCGAGCTGACGGTCACGAGCAGTTTTCCCAGCCCCCCGGGGACCTGGATCTGAAGTGGGCTTTCGCCCCCGGCGCGGATCTCCAGCGCCTGTTGAAAGACCGGTTGGCCCGCGGACGTGCCAGTCACCTGAGCACGCGCCGGCGCGGCCCCATAATTCGACACCCGGAAGAAGACGTCGCCGCGGCCGGTTGTCGAGTCGAATGTCCACCGGGCCGCGGAAATCGCGACATTGTCCAGCCGGCGGCCGAATGCCATGACTTCCATGCCGGCCGGGAGTTCGTCGACCGGTTGCGGCACACTGTCGGTGAGGAACAAAAACCCTTTCGTCTCACCGGCGACCTGTGTGGCCTCATCCCAGGCGGACGCGAAGTCATGCCGGGCGGCCCCCGGCTGCCAACCTCCCAGCGTCTGCTCCGCCTCGTCCCACGTCATTCCGCGACTCCCAAGGAGCGTGGGATGAATGCCGGAACGGATCAGCGTCAGCCGGCTGCCGCGGCCCCCTTCTTCCGCCCGGCGGCGCAGGTCCGCAATTGCCAGATCGCGCGGCGACGGCTCGTTCGGCGCGTGGGCCAGCATCGACGCCGAGTCGTCAACGACGGCGATGATGTGCACGACCTCGTCCGTCGCGCCGAAGTGCGGCTCGCTGAGTGCGATTGTCAGGAGCAGCGCCGCCAGCAGTTCCAGCAGCAGGGAGGCCGTGACCGGTAGCCGGTCCCGCCGGCGTCCGGCTGTGGTGATGCGGGTTTCCGCTCCCCAGAGATGTGCGCCGGCCACCAGCAGGGGCGGAAAGCGCTGGTGGAACAGATGGACGATCAGGATCGCCGGCAGCGCGGCCAGCCCCAACAGCCCCCACGGATTGGCGAAATACATCGAGCTATGTCCGCGCTGTCTCGTGGATGCTGGCCGGGAGAGTCGGTGACCGACGGGAACTTCAACGAGAATAGCAGCGGAGTTTTGTCGCTGTCCAATGCCGCAGGCGACCGCGTTGAATGCTCAATCGCGTTGCTTCGGCGGAATCAGGAGCAGCAGCAACATTTCGCGGCCCGCCCGCGGAGTCACCCATGTCGGTCGGGCCGCGCTCGAATCGGCGTCTGTTTCACGTTAGGATCACGGACCTCACCGTACAACGGCCACACGCATCCCGTCCGCGGACCTCGAATCGATCGTCGGCACCATGAAAACCCCGATTGCCTGCCTCCTGCTCGTGTCCGTCGCGCACGCGCAGCAAGTGACCTCCGATGTCCCGTACGCGGATCCGGCCGCGGACCGGCAGGTCCTCGATATCCATGCGCCCGACGGCGCACGGGGCCTCCCGGTCGTCTTCTGGATTCATGGCGGCGGCTGGCAGGCGGGAGACAAGACGGACGTGCAGCTCAAACCGCGCGTGTTCGCCGAACGCGGCTTCGTCTTCGTGTCGACCAATTACCGGCTCCTGCCCCAGGTGGACATGGACACGCTGATTCGCGACGTCGCCAGGTCCCTGGGATGGGTGCACAAACACATTGCGGAGTACGGCGGCGATCCGAACCGCATCTTCGTGATGGGACATTCCGCCGGCGCTCAGCTCGCGGCGCTGCTCTGTGTCGACGAGCGCTACCTCGCGGCGGAAGGGGTCCCGTTTGACGTCCTCAAGGGATGTGTGCCGGTCGATGGAGACACGTACGACCTGCCGGCCATCATCATGACGGCCGAGTTCCGGCAGACGGTGCACGGCCTGCCGCTCCCGGAATTCGGGCACCGCGTCAAGTTCGGCAACGATCCGAGAAAACACATCGAACTCTCCGCGGTCACGCATGTCGCGAAAGGGAAAGGCATCCCGCCGTTCCTGATCCTGCATGTGGCCGGCCATCCCGACGTCACGGCCCAGGCGCGACGGCTGGCCGCCGTGCTGCAGACGGCCGACGTCCCCACCACCGTCTTTGGTGCGCGGGAGACCACCCACAGCAGGCTCAACGCCGACCTCGGCCTGCCGGAGGACGCGGCGACGCAGGCGTTGTTTACGTTTCTGGATCCACTCATCGGAGGCGCGCGCTAAGTCACCGCGGTGCGGATCGAAGGATTGCTGCCTGGCGGTTGAGCAACTGAGCAAGTCCGCACGATGACCCCGGACGAGAAGGACCGGTGGTGGCTGCAGAACGTTGGAATGGGGACATGCCCCAGCTCACCCTCCGGTCGGTTGGGCGGGCGCCATCGCGCTTCCGCTTGCCTTCGTCTTCACGCCGATCGGCGTGAATTCAACGGCGCTGACGTCGATCACTCAGCGACCCGCTGATGTCGAGGCCCGCTCGAATTCGATGACATCACGCAAGATCTCTGCGAGCGAATGCTGCGGACGGTAACCGATCGCCTGATGGATCTTCGACAGGTCCGGCACGCGCCGCTCCATGTCCTCGAAACCTGAACCGAATGCCTCATGGTACGGGAGATGGCGGATTTCCGACTCGCTCCCCGTCATCGTCCGCACCAGGGCCGCGAGATCGTTGATGGATGTTTCTTCGTCGCTGCCGACGTTGTAGAGTTCCCCCCGCGTGCCGGGGGATGCGAGCAACCGTGTGAGCGCCCCGACGACGTCTGCAACGTGACAGAAGCAGCGGGTCTGCGTGCCGCTGCCGTAAACGGTGATCGGTTCCCCCTGCAGCGCCTGCCGCACAAAACGGGGCACGACCATGCCGTACCGGCCGGTCTGTCGCGGGCCGACGGTATTGAACAGCCGGACCAGCACCACCGGCAGACGCACCTGGTGCCAGTAAGCCAGGGCGAGGAACTCGTCGAGCGCCTTGGCCGCGGCATAGCCCCACCGCCGGCAGGTCGGCGGGCCGATCACGCTGTCGTCGTTTTCCGAGAACGGAGTGCGGGTCGACTTGCCGTACACTTCAGACGTGGAGGTGATCAATACGGGGACCCGGTCGCGCGAGCACGCGTCGAGCACAACGGCGGTCCCTTCCACGATCGTTTCGATGGTTCCGACCGGCTGGTCGATGACGAGTTGCACGCCCACCGCCGACGCCAGGTGAAACACGACGTCAACGTCGCGCAGGCACTCGCGGACGAGCGCCGCGTCCCTCACGCTGCCGGTGATCATCCGCAGTCGGCCCGTTCGTTCCAGCCGCTCGATATTCTCGGACCGGCCGGTCGACAGATCATCGAGGACAATCGCAGAGTGCCCGTCGGCGAGCAGTGCTTCGGTCAAATGGGACCCGATGAAACCGGCCCCGCCCGTCACCAGATATCGCATCGCATTGTGCCTCAAACCCTCTGAACCGGGACGCAATGTGCCGGCCCGGACCTTCCGCCGAACCTGACGATCGGTCGGAGGCGTCGGCAACACCCGACCAGCAAACATCGACAGGCCGCTGCGCCGATGTGTTCATCGTACTCGATTGTGCGGTCGTGGCCGAGCGAGGTCTTTCCTGGCGGAGTCTCAATCGAGCTTCCACGAACCGCGATCGAACGTCTTGAACTCGCGCGCCGGCAGCAGCCGCACGTCGCATCGTTCCTCGTAGAGCCGCACGATCGCGCCCCGGTTCGACAGTTCGACGTAACTGTCCGTGCGGATCGACTCGTCAAACAGGTTGGCGTCGCCGTTCGGAACCTTTTCCACCCAGTGCCCCTCGTGCAACTGCTCAAAAAACCCATCCTGGCTTTTCCACAGCCAGCGCCGCGATTCGAGCCGCACGACCGGCAGGTCCGGCTTGAGCAGTTCCTCCACCCGCTGCACTTCCGCCGAGTTGCCGGCCGACTGAGCGGCGGCGCGAATCGCCTGAAGTTGCGACCGGTACGCCTCCTTGAGCCGGTTCAACGTGACCCTCAATTCGGCCACGGCCGCCACGACTTCCTGTTCATGGGCCACGCGCGCCTGCTCCGCCGTCAGCGGCCGCTGTGGTTCGTCGGCGGCCTGTGCTGTGAAGGCGCCGGCCAGGACCGGCCACGTCAACAGGAATCGGTGCAGCATGGCTTGCCTCCGGATGGGGGAGATGTCCCAGGACCTTGGAGGTGATTTCATCATGAAGGGAGCAGCATTTCCAGCCGGCGAAGGAAGACAGTGAACGAGTATCAGACCGGCCAGACATTCCGTCTTTTTCCGCGTGACGGGACGCTTGCCGTTTGGTATCCTTGATCCGGCCCAACACTTCCGCCTCAAGATCCGTATTCTGTGGGCGAACCGACTGTGTCCGTTCTGTGTAGTGGAGGACGAGTCATGCGACTGCCCCTGGTGTTGACAGCAATCCTGCTGGCCGCGACGGCAGTGTCGACGCTCGCAACGGCCGGAGAAGGGGAGCCGACAGTACCACAGGACGACGTCGCCCGTCTCGCCGCCGAGATTGACCGTCTGATCGACCTCCGCTGGGAATCCGAAGGCGTCACCCCCACGGTGCCGTCGGACGACGCGGAATTCATGCGACGCGTATTCCTCGACCTGACCGGCCGCATCCCGCCGACGGCTGAGGTGCGGGACTTTCTCAATGACACTGACCCGGCCAAGCGGCCGAAGCTGGTCGACCGGCTGCTGGGGGGGCCGACGTATATCGTGCATTACACGAACCTGTGGCGGGCGGCACTGCTCCCCGAGGCCGATGCCGACCAGCAGATCCGGTTTACGCTCCCCGGTTTCGAGGCGTGGCTGCGGTCGCGCCTGGCGGAGAACCGTAACTACGCCGAGATCGCGCGCGAGGTGCTGACGCTGAGCATCAGCCAGCAGGAGATGCAGGCATTTGCACAGCCCGATACGCCGACACCGGCCGCCTTTTACCAGGCGAAGGAGGGGAAGCCGGAGAACCTGGCGTCGGCGACATCGCGGATCTTCCTCGGCGTGCGGATCGAGTGCGCCCAGTGCCACGACCATCCGTTCGACAACTGGAAGCAGCAGGAGTTCTGGGGCTACGCGGCGTTCTTTGCCGAGGTGCAGCCGCCGCCGATGGGAGACCAGCCGGCGCCTGCCCCGCCGCCAAGCAAGCATTCGCTGATGGTCCCCGGGACCGAAGAGGTGGTACAGGCGCGTTTCCTGAAGGGGGAAGAACCGGCGCTGGACGACGCCGGTTCGCCGCGCAAGGTGCTGGCGGAATGGATCACGTCGCCGGAGAACCCGTACTTCGCGCGGGCGGCGGTCAACCGGATGTGGGCCCATCATTTTGGCGTGGGACTGGTCGATCCACTCGACGACTTCGGACCGAACAACCTGCCGAGCCACCCGGATCTGCTCGATCTGCTCGCGAAGGAGTTCGTCGCCCACGACTACAACTTCAAGTTCATGATCCGGGCGATTACGTCCAGCCAGACGTATCAGCTCTCCAGCCGCCGGACCGACCCGAGCCAGGAAACGCTGCGGACGTTCGGCCGGATGCCGGTCCGGGCGATGATGCCCGAACAGATCTTCGACAGCCTGGCACAGGCGGTGGGGTACCGGCAGCCGTTCGACCCGGAGCAGCCGATCAATTTCAACAACGATCAGGCGCGGCAGGAGTTCCTCGAGAACTTCAAGAACGAGAGCGACGCCCCGACGGAGCGCGGGTCGACGATCCTGCAGGCGCTGCAACTCATGAACGGCACATTTATCGCCGGCGCGACAGACCTCGCCGACAGCCAGACGCTGGCGGCGGTGATTGACGCGCCGTTCCTCGACGCGGAGGGGAAAGTCGAGGCGCTGTTCCTGACGACGCTGACCCGCCAGCCGACGGCGGACGAATTGGCGAAGTTCAAGGCGTACGTCGAAGCCGGCGGCCCGAAGAAGGACCAGGCGGCGGCGCTCAGCGACGTGTTCTGGGCGCTGCTCAACTCGAGCGAGTTTGTGACGAACCACTGACCGACCGAAGACTGAACAGAAGGCAGCGAAGAACGCAAAGGTCAAAGCGGCAGAAGCATGTCAAAGACGTTGGATGCCCATATTGAAATTACTCCTGGCGTATGCGGCGGCAAGCCGCGCATTGCGGGGCACCGCATTACCGTCCAGAATGTGGCGATCTGGCATGACCGCCTTGGATGGTCGCCCGATGAGATTGCGGCGGAATACGGCCTCGAAATAGCAGACGTGTACGCGGCATTGACTTATTACCATGATCATCGAACCGAGATAGAGCGGTCGATCCATGAGGACCAGGAATTTGTGGAATTGATGCGGCGCTCACAGCCATCGCCGCTCCAGGAGAAATTGCGACGGATGAAACGTGATTCAGGCAGTCACGGCGCCAATCAGCCTGTATCTTGACGAGCACATTCCGTCGGCCGTTGCAAAGGGCCTGCAACGGCGAGGAATCGACGTCAAGACCGCGCGCGACGCAGGGCTGCTCGGTGCTGAAGATAAAGAGCACTTGGACTTTGCCGTTGCGGAACAGCGGTCGGTCGTAACACAGGATGCGGATTTTCTGCGAGCGGCGCAGGCCGGAGTCACTCACCTTGGCATTGTTTACGCCCCGATGGGAACACCGGTAGGGACCCTGGTCAATGACCTGACGCTGATATGCCACTGCTCCGAACCATCCGAAATGATCGACAATGTGATCTACGTTCCGCTCTAACTGAACAAGAGGGTTTCGCCATGACCCGAATCAACATTTCGAATTCATCGTTCCGCACATCACGGCGCGACTGGCTGCGGCTGGCTTCCCTTGGAGTGCTCGGCGGCTCGATGTGCCGCTGGTTCCCCGCGCTAGCGGAGGAGACCGCGGCGAATCCGCAGCGCAAGCGCTCCTGCATCCTGCTGTGGATGAGCGGCGGGCCAAGCCAGCTCGATACATTCGATCCCAAGCCCGGCCACCCCAACGGCGGCGAGTTCAAGCCGATCGATACGTCGATTTCCGGCATTCAGATTTGCGAACATTTGCCGAAACTCGCGCAGCGCATGGACGACATCGCCCTCATCCGCTCGATGATGACCAAGGAAGGGGACCACACCCGCGCGACGTACCTGGCGCACACCGGCTACCTGCCGCAGGGGCCGATCAAGTATCCGACGCTCGGCTCGCTGTTCAGCAAGGAACTGGGACGCGACGACGCGGAACTGCCGAACTTCGTGAGCGTTTCGCCCAACCGATTCCTCAGCCCGGGGGCGTTCGGACCGGGGTTCCTCGGTCCGCAGTACGCGCCGCTCATTGTCGGCGACCCGGGGCTGACGCCGGCCCCCAATATGCAGAATGCCGACACGCTGCGCGTGCGCAATATCGACCTCCCCGAAGGGGTCGACCTGGCACAGTCGGATGCGCGGCTGGAACTGCTCGGCACATTGGAGACCAGTTTCCAGGAACTGCGGCCCGACCTCCCCGCACAGAGCCACCGGACGGCCTACGACAAGGCGGTGCGGATGATGCGCTCCAGCGCCGTCGGGGCGTTCAACTTCGACGACGAAGCGGCCGAACTGCGCGATGCATACGGGCGCAACCCGTTCGGCGACAGTTGCCTCCTTGCGCGGCGGCTCGTGGAGCGCGGCGTGCCGTTCGTCGAAGTATCGCTCAACGGAGTGCAGGGGAACGCCGGTATCGGCTGGGACACCCACCAGGACAACTTCAACGCGGTCAAGGCGCTGTGCGGCGTCCTCGACCCGGCCTGGTCGACGCTGCTGGATGACCTCAAGACGCGCGGACTGCTGGAGAGCACGCTCGTCATCTGGATGGGCGAATTCGGCCGGACGCCGGAGATCGCCGCCGACCGGACGGGGCGCGACCACTTCCCGGCGGCGTGGAGCACTGTCCTCTGCGGCGGCGGGATCAAAGGCGGGCAGGTGATCGGCCGTACGTCGGACGACGGTATGAAGGTCGAGGAGCGGCCCGTGTCGATGTCCGATTACCTGGCGACGATCTGCCTCGCGCTGGGGCTGGACCCGACGAAGCAGAACATGTCCAATGTCGGCCGTCCGATCCGGCTTGCGGACCCGGATGCGAAGCCGATCACGGAAGTGCTCGCATGACAAATCGTGCCGGCGAGCGGCGGGCGTCAGCCCGCTGAATGTGCGTGCTTCGCCGCGCTCGCGCCGTCCTGTCAGGTGTTCATTCTCGCAATCCGGACGACGGCGTGGCGCTGATCGAACTGAGCGACGTCTCAAAAACCTACGACCTGGGCGAAGTCCAGGTCGAGGCGCTCAAACACGCGACGATCTCCATCGAGCGCGGCGAGTACGTCGCCCTGATCGGACCGTCCGGCTCGGGAAAATCGACGCTGATGAATACGCTCGGCTGTCTCGACCGGCCGACAGGCGGCAGTTACAAGCTGGACGGCCAGGAAGTCTCGACGATGTCGGCCAACGAGCGCGCTGCGCTCCGCAACCGCCACCTCGGGTTCGTGTTCCAGAATTTCAACCTGCTGGCTCGTACCTCCGCAGTTGAAAACGTCGAATTGCCGCTCCTGTATTCGCCCGGCGTCGGCGCGCGGGAGCGCCGGCGGCGGGCCGTGGATCTGCTCCAGCGCGTCGGGCTGGGAGACCGGCTCGACCATCACCCGAGCCAGCTCTCGGGGGGCCAGCAGCAGCGGGTGGCCATTGCCCGGGCGCTTGTGAATGGGCCGTCGATCCTGCTGGGGGACGAGCCGACCGGGAACCTCGACTCGAAGACGAGTCGCGACGTGATCGCACTGTTCCGGCAACTCAACCAGTCGAGCGGCATTACGGTGATTATCGTGACGCACGATCCCTGGGTCGCCCACCACGCCGACCGCATGATCATGCTCCACGACGGCGAGATCGCGAACGACACTCGTGACGTGCGCCAGGCGTTACAATCGCTACAGGCGTTACAGTCGGACGATCGGGAGCAACCGGGCTGACCGGCACGTCCGATTGACTCGTTCCGCGCGCCGGCCGCTCCGATCATACAGGCATGCCATGCTGCAGTTCGGGAGCAATGCGCGCCGTCGTTATTTTCGTTGGATTCGGCCTTGCCGGATGCCAGACGGCACGCGACGCATACGACGAGGTCTGTCCCGAGCAGACGCGGATCGAGTTCCGCCGGCCGGAAGCCTTCCCGCGGACGCCGCTCCCGACCGTCGCACCGCCGCGGACCGTGACGAACCCCGACAACGGCCTGCCGGAGTTGCGGCTGTCGCTCGACGAGGCGATCCGGATCGCGCTGGAGAATGCCGACGTGATCCGCGTGCTGGCCGGGGTCACGGCCGTCTCGTCCGGGCAGACGGTGTACGACCCGGCGATCGCCAACACGTCGGTCGACCTGGAGCGGGGGCGCTTCGACCCGACACTCTCGATCGGGAACACGTTCAGCTCGGATGACACGGCAGTCGGAGTCTTCACACCCGGTCCCGCAGGGGCGCGAATCGCCGGCACGAACCTCGACGCCTACGACTACGCCGGCGAATTGTCGAAGACGAATCCGCTGGGTGGGACGGCGAGTCTCCGCACGGGGGTGACGCGCAGCGAACTGGAGCCGGGACTGGCGCCGCTCGATCCGCAGGCACGGTACTTCACCGAAGCGAGCTACGTGCAGCCGCTGTTGCGCGGGGCCGGGCTGGAGGCGAACCTCGCGCCGGTCGTCATCGCCCGCCTCAACACGGAGCAGTCGTTCTTCCAGTTCAAGGACGGAATGCAGGAGCTGGTCCGCGGCGTGATCGAGGCGTACTGGGCGCTGGTGTTCGCCCGCACGGACCGCTGGGCGCGGGAGCAGCAGATCGAGCAGGCGAAGTTCGCCTATGACCGGGAAGTCGCCCGCCGGGAGCAGGGCTTCGGCGAACTGGCGGACGTCGCCCAGACGCGGCTGGCGCTCGCCAATTTCGAGGCCAACTATGTCTCGGCGCAATCGAACGTGCTCACCCGGGAGGCCGCGCTGCTCAACATCCTGGGCATGTCTCCGACGGAGGTCGGGGAGGTCGTTCCGACCACGCCGCCGCATTTCGACCGGATCGACTTCCGCTGGATGGAGCTGGTGTCGCTCGCGGAGCAGTACCGGCCGGACTCAAGCTCATCATCGAAGCCGATCAGCAGCGGCTCGTGCAGGCGCGGAACACCGCCCGGCCGAGCCTCGATGCCGTCGCCCTCTACCGCTGGGACGGCCTGCAGGGAGAGACCCCGTCCGGGCGCGAGATCGGCACCGGAGGCGACGACTACACCGACTGGACGCTGGGTGTGAACTTCTCTGTGCCGCTCGGTCTGCGGCAGGGGCGCGCGGCCGTGCGGCAGCAGGAACTCCTGATCGTGCGCGACCAGGCGCACCTGCGGCAGGGGCTGCACAGTGCCACGCATCAATTGGCCCTGAATGTCCGCAATCTCGATCAGGCCTACGAACAGTACCTGGCGTTCCTGACAACGCGGGAAGCCGCGCGGGAGAACCTGGCTCAACAGTGGGCCGAAAACGTCATTGGGTTCAGTATTCTGCTCAACGTGCTGCAGGGGATTGCCAACTGGGGAGACGCGGTGAGCGCCGAGGCGCAGTCGCTCACGCAGTACAACACCGAACTGGCGAACCTGGAGCGGGAAACGGGGACCATCCTCGAAGCGCACGGCGTCCGGTTCCTGGAAGAGCGGTTCCGGTTCGCCGGGCCGCTGTGCGGACGCGAACGTTGCTACGCCGCCGGCCTCAGTCCGACGGACAATCAGACGAAGTATCCTGTTGGCGAGAAGCCGGCAGAAGATGCGTTCGACCTGCAGCGGCCTGTCGAAGCCCCCACAAGCACCCGGCCGCCTCCCCCGCCGACAGCGCCGAGGCCGCTGCCGGAAGCCGCGCGCGGAGTGCAACCTGCGGCAGCAACGTCGCCGCTGCGTCCCGCGCCGTCACTCATAACGCAGGGCCTCAATCGGGTCGAGGCGGCTTGCGCGCCGCGCGGGGTAAAACCCGAAAAAGACTCCCACGGCAGCCGCGAAGACGATCGCCACGCCGGCGGCCGGCAGTGACACGATGATCGGCCAGTCGGTCCCTTCCGTCAGCGTGTTGATCAGCTTGGTGATGCCGATCGACGCGCCGACGCCCAGCGCGAATCCGACGACGCCCCCCACGCACGACAGCAGGACCGACTCGACCAGGAATTGCGTGAGGATGTCGCGTGGCTTCGCGCCGACGGCCATCCGCAGGCCGATCTCGCGCGTCCGCTCGGTCACCGACACGAGCATGATGTTCATGATGCCGACGCCGCCGACGATGAGCGAGATGCCGGCGATCGCGGACAACATCGCCGTCAGCGTCCCCGTCACAATTCCCAGCACGTTGGCGATCTCGGTCGTGTTCTGGACGTTGAAATCCAGCGGCTGGTCCGCGGCAATGTGGTGCCGCTCGGCCAGCAACTGGCGGATCTCCTGCTCCGACGGTGCCATCGTCTGCATCGAGCGGCCGGAGGCGAGGATCGCCCCCACGTTGTCGAACTCGGAGCCGAACAGCCGCTTGCGGACGGTCGTAAAGGGCATCAGCACGAGGTCGTCCTGGTCGTCGCCGACGATGTTGGCCCCTTTCGGCTCCAGCACGCCGATCACACGGAACGGGATGTTGCGGATGCGGACCGTTTCACCGAGCGGGTTGGTCGTCTGGAACAGCTTCTCGACGACCGTCTGTCCGAGGACGCAGACCTTGTCGGCGGCGTTGATGTCGCGCTCCGTGAAAAAACCTCCCGACCGCATGGGCCAGTTGCGGACGATGAGGTAGTCCGGCCCGACGCCGAACATCTCTTTCGGGCTCCAGTTGTCGTGGCCGTGAATCACCTGCCCCTGTGCGCCGATGAGCGGCGAGGCGGCAAGAATCGATTCACATTCTTCGGCGATCGCGGCGGCATCCTGGGCCGTCAGTGTGGGGAGCACCCCCTGCCTCACTCCCTGGCGGCGGCTCGCGCCGGGAAAAACGACGATGACGTTCGTCCCCAGCCCCTCGAACTGCTGCTGAACCAGCGCGCCGGCGCTCTGGCCGACGGAGACCATCGTCGTCACCGCCGCGATGCCGATCACGACCCCGAGCACGGTGAGGCTGGCCCGCATCTTATTCTTGGCGAGAGCGCGGAGGGCGATGCGAAGTGTGATCATGGAATGCAAATTGCAATAGTTTAACCCGTAGCCGAAGGCGTGGTATAGTCGGACTCAGCACGCCCTCGCCTTCGGCTACGGGTTAAACGACCATGCCATACTTGCGGTGTCGTTATTTCTTCGGCTCCAGCCCCACCACCAGTTCGTCCCCCACCTTCAACTCCCCCGATACCAGCTCAGTCACCTTGTAATCTGAAATGCCCGTGACGACCTCCACCGCGCGGAGCAGGTGGCCGTCCTTGACCCACACGTGCCGGCGGCGGCTGGCGGCCGACGCCGCTTTCGCCGCGGCCGGCGGCGTCTCCTGCTGCCGACGATCGTCTTCCGTAATCGTGCCGTCAAGGATTTTACGGTCGTCCTCGCGCACGTGCTCGCGCAGCGGATAGTAGCGGAGTGCCGCATTCGGGATCTGGACGACGTCCGGCTTTTCCTCCAGCTTGAAGCTGATGTCGGCCGTCATGCCCGGGAGGAGTTTCAGTTCGGCATTGGGGGCCGAACAGACGACCGGGTAGGTCACGACGTTCTGCGTCGTGGTCGAACTGAGCCGGATCTGCCAGATCGTGCCGTGAAACAGTTCCCCCGGATAGGCGGAGACCGTGAACTCCACCGGCTGACCCTCGTCCTTGGCCTTGCGGATCAGGCCGATGTCGGCCTCGTCGACCGAGGCGAAGACGTGCATCTCCTTGCGCATATCGGGCGCGACGATGAACAGCTCGGGGGTCTGGAACTGCGCGGCCAGCGTCTGCCCTTCGTCAATCTTGCGGTCGATGACGATCCCGTCGACGGGGGACTTGATCTCGGCGTACTTGAGATTGGCTTCGGAGTTGTCGAGGTTGGCCTGCGCCTGATGCACCGCGGCTTCCGCCACTTTCTGCTCCGCCTCCAGGGCCATCCGCGCGAAACGGTACTGGTCCATCTCCGTGTCGGAGATGAACGCGGGGTTGTCCGCACGCAGTCCCTGCGAACGTTTCTCGTCGTTGATCGCCCGCTGCAACTGCGCTTTGACGCGATCGACCTCGGCCTCCCGGGTTCTCAGGGCGGCCTTGTCGCGGGCCACACTGGCGTCGTAGATCGTGGTGTCGATCACCGCCAGCAGCTGGTCCTTGTGGACCTCGTCGTTGAAGTCGGCATGGAGCGTCTTGATCGGTCCCGAGACAAACGACCCGACGTGTACCGACAGCACCGGCTGGATCGTCCCCGTGGAGTTGACGACCGCGGTAATGCCTCCCTGAGTGACCG
>CAZWGW010000078.1:0-15268 GCA_964633565.1 uncultured Planctomycetaceae bacterium | reverse complement strand
GGCGCCGACAGCGGAGCCGAAACCGATGCCAGCCGCGCAGGGCAAGGCGCCGTTGGCACCCGTGCCGCAGGCGAAACCGGACACTACAGCCCCCGCGGACTCGGCGGCGCCGGCATGGGCGCGGTAGCCGGCGATGGTCAACAGGAATGTCGATCGACGCGACGCGATCATCGAAACGGCAGAGGGGCTTTCCGCTGAAGACGATCTGCAGCCTGCTGCGCTGCAATCGCAATGACCAGAAGCTGGTCAGCACAGTGTTGACTGCCGCGACGTGATTCCCGTTTCTTGTCGCGGCACGTATCATCGTGACAGAATCTCCCCGGAGGACCTCCCATGCGCCCGCTCGCGCTCGTCGTCTCAGCGCTCCTGTTCCTGATCGCCTCGGCACCGGCCCACACGGCCGACAGGCTCAACGTCCTGTTCCTGATGTCCGACGACCTGCGGCCCGAACTCGGCTGCTACGGCCACCCGCACGTTAAGACGCCCAATATCGACGCACTCGCCGCCGCCGGCGTCCGCTTCGAGCGGGCGTACGTGCAGTTTCCCCTCTGCAACCCGTCGCGCACTTCGCTGCTGACGGGGCGCTATCCGACCACGACGGGTGTCCTCGACAACCGGGCGTGGTTCGGCGGGCTGCACCCCGAGTTTGTCTCGCTGCCGCGGCACTTCAAGGACAACGGCTACGTCACGCTCCGCACGGGCAAGATCTTTCACGGCGGGATCGACGACGCCGACGCCTGGACCGCCGGCGGAGAGAAACGAAACTTTGAGGGGGACCGGCAGCCGGACCGTCCGCGCCCCAACTACCAGCAGACGTCCGATCGCGAAGTGCGACTGGAGGGGGACGGCGAGTCGCACGGCGACTACAAGGCGGCCGACCGCGCGATCGAGTTCCTGCGGGCGCACAAGGACGAGCCGTTCTTCCTCGCGTGCGGATTCACCAAGCCGCACAGCGCGCCGACCGCGCCGGAGAAATTCTTCGACATGTACGACCCGGCGACCGTGCCGCTGCCGGTCGACTTCCAGCCGCGTCCGACCGTGCCGGAGGGATTTCCCAAGGCATCCGTGCCGGCGCGGAACAGCGACCTGTTCATTGGTCGCGACGCGTCGCGCGAAGCGGCGCAGGAGATGATCCGCGCCTACTGGGCGTCGAGTACATGGATGGACTGGAACCTCGGTCGCGTGATGAGCGAACTCGACCGCCTGGGGCTGCGGGACAAGACGGTGATCGTCTTCTGGGGAGACCACGGCTACCACCTCGGTGAGAAGGGGAAGTGGTCGAAGCATGGCTCGCTGTTTGAGGTTGGCACACGCGTACCGCTGATCATCATCTCCCCAGGCGCGAAGGGGAACGGTCAGGCCTGCCCGCGCATCGTGGAGACGGTGGATCTGTATCCGACGCTGCTGGACCTGTGCGGGTTGCCGCATCCGTCGGGACTGGAGGGGGACAGCCTCGTGCCGCTGCTGGCGGACCCGCAGGCGGCATGGGACAGGCCGGCCTTCAGCGTCAGCGGCAACAACAACCGCCTCGCGGGTGTGGCCGTGCGGACGGATCGCTACCGCTACGTGGAATACGACGGCCCGAACGGCGGCGCGATGCTGTTCGACGAGACCGCCGACCCGCACGAGACGAAGAACCTGGCGGAGGAGGCGGGGATGGCGGAGGTCAGGAGGGAATTGGCAGAGAAAGTGAAGCAGTTTCGGAGAACATCGATCGATTAGGGGAGTCGATTCAATGAAAAGTGGCAAGGCGGATTACGGAAAGGTCGCTCAACAGTTTGCTTCAGCCCTTTCCAAACGAGATTTCGAGACTGCGAGCCAGCTCTTGACTTCAACACTTCGCAAAGACCTGACTGCGGTGAAGCTCGCCACGAAATACGAAAGGATGGTCAAGAAATACCGAGACGGATTTCAGGAGGCCTCTAATATTGAGCTGACCACGACGATGGAAGACTGGCCTGCAAAACAGAAAGGGGATGCGGGGTGGGCGTACGTATCCATCGACGGGAAGTTTGCGCGTGGGGCCTGGTGTGAAGCGGTGACGGTGATTGTCGCGGACACCAAAGAGGGCCTGCGCATTCGGCACGTTGAATGGGGCCGTCCGTAAGCGCGTCGCATTGCGGCAGCGCAATCACATGCAGCCCGGACGCTCGCGCGCCGGGCTGCGCTGTTCTATGTCAATCATCCGGCTGCCGTCGCTGACGGTAGCGGATGCCGGGTCCGGACATCGTGGTCAGCCGCGCGGATCCTGTTTTGGATCAGTGGCTGAACCGGTGTCCTACGGAATCTATCGTTTCACGCCGCGGTTTGCGGTGTGGTTGTGCCGAAGAATTCGCAGTATTCGTGCCGGAATCAGCCGGATTGGCTCAAGTCTGCAATGGGGACTGGAGTTACGTCAGCGCGAAGTGTGCCGAAAGTGGGCCACGCGGCGTCGTCAGTCTGACGAACGGCGTCATCGATTCGATGTTCCACGCGCTTCCGTTTCAGTTCGATTCGCCGTACCTTCTGGGACCGTGACCACCACCCTCTCCACGCTCGACTACCTCGTCATCCTGGCGTACCTCGTTGGGACGCTGGCGATCGGAATCTGGATCGGTCGCCGCGTGCACTCGGGGACCGACTTCTTTCTCGCGGGGCGCACGCTGCCGTGGTGGGCCGTCGGCATGTCGCTCGTGGCGACCGACATCGGCGGGACCGACATCATCGGCGTCGGCGGCGCGGCCTACAAGCACGGGCTGGCCGTCGGCAACTTCGAGTGGATCGGCTGCGTGCCGGCAATGATCGTTGCAGCGTTTCTCTTTGTGCCATTCCTGTACCGGACCGGAGTCTACACCGTGCCGGAGTTCATGGAGAAGCGCTACAACGCCGGCATGCGGACCGCGCTGGCGGTCTGCTGGCTGGTGTTCATGGCGTGCAACCTGGGGGTGATGCTGCTGGCGTCGGCCAAGATGATGCACGCCACATTTGGCTGGAACGAAGCCGTCTGCATCGGGGCGACGGCTCTGCTGGTCGGTTTCTACACCGCTTTCGGCGGGCTCGCGGCCGTCGTGTATACCGACGTCATCCAGTGTATCGTCATGATCGGCGGATGCCTGCTCGTGCTGGTGTTGGGGCTCATTGACCTGGGAGGGATCGACGGCCTGCAGGAAGCGCTCGAGGCCCGGGACCGTGAAGCCGTCGTACAGACAACCGATCCCGCACCGCAGCCGAACGAGAGCCATCGCACGTCGCTCATTGTGCCAGTCGACGCGCCGTCGCCGTATCCGTGGCCGGCGATCTATTTCGGCCTGGCGCTGATCCTCAGCCCCGCGTACTGGATCGGCAACCAGGCGATCATCCAGCGCTCGCTCGGCGCGAACAGCGAATTTGCGGCCAAGGCGTCGTACGTGTGGGGGGCGTTGCTCAAGAACATCATCCCGCTGATCATTGCGGTCCCGGGATTGATCGCAGCGGCGAAGTTCCCCGATCTGAAGGAGGGGGACGCGGCGTTCCCGCGGCTGGTGAGCGCGCTGTTGCCGTCCGGGCTGAAAGGGGTGTTCGTGGCGGGGTTCCTGGCGGCCCTCATGTCGAGCGTCGATTCGTACCTCAACTCGGCGGCGACGATCCTCTCGCACGACCTCTACAAGCGGTTCATTCAGCCGCAGGCGGACGAGCGGCGGCTGCTCGTCGTCGGCCGCGTGACGACGTGCGGCCTGCTCGCCTGGGGGATCGCGTTCGCATTCCTGTTCCTCAAGTCGAGTCAGGACTCGGGGATCTACGCCATCTTCCAGACGCTGATGTCGTTCTTTCAGGGGCCGGCGCTGGCGGTGCTGTTGATCGGCGTGTTCTGGCGGCGGGCCACGGGAACCGCAGCAGTCACGGCGTTCCTGTGCGGCATTGTCTGCACGGCGACGCTCTTCACGCTGAATCAGGAGGGGGTCCGCGCGCGCTTCGGCTGGCAGCCGCTGTTTCAGATCCCCGATCCGTTCCTGTATTTCTCGGTGTGGGCGTTCCTGGTGACGGCGCTGGTGCTCGTGGTGGTGAGTTGTGTCACGCGGGCCGAACCGGACGCGAAGACGCAGTACGTGCTGTTCAATCGGAGGACCGGATGACGCCTCTGCACTCGATCGGCGAAGGGGTCCGTGAGGTGCTCCTGAGCGTGCCGCTGTGGGGGGCGCGGGCGCTGTTCATCGCGTTGCCGACGGTGGTGCTGCTGTGGGTGCTGCGGCTGCCGCGGGAGGAGACTGCGCAGATCGGTCCGAACGGCGTCGCGGGGGCGAACCTGAAGTGGGGGGCGGCAGCGACGCTGCTGATACAGATCGCGATTTACGCGCTGCTGTAGTTCAGCCGCGACCCCGGCGTTCAGGGCGCTCCGACACAGAGTGCCACGGCTGATGCAACGTCATCCAGTTGTGCCGCCGTGACAGAGCCCAGTCGACGGCTGAATCGGGATAACGAAACAGATTTGATCTGAAAGGCGTCCGCACCCGAGTCCTTCGACAGGCCGTTGACCCGAGTCGCAGGGAGTTCAACGAACCAGGGGTAGTTCGAGTACTGTGGCTTCCAGTCGGTGATGGGGACGACCAGCCGGAGCGGCAAGCGGCCAATCGTGTCGAGGTTCAAAACCAGCGCGGGACGGACCTTGCGAATCTCGCCGCCCACTGCGGGATCGAAATCGACCAACCAGATTTCAGCGCGTCTCGGTGCTGGAACTGTCACCATACAAATCGTCCTTACCGAAGGCCTCAAATGCCGTCAGCTCGGCGTCATGGCGATAGTCGTCCTCTGCGCGTTCGGCGGCCGACTCCAGAATTGCATTCCGCTGGTCCGCGGGCAACTTTCGCAATTCGGATGCCGTCCAGCGCCGCGGCGGAGAAGCGGCAGGGACTGTGCTCATCTCATTTCCTCCGAAAGGCAACCCTCACTTCACACCGTTGACGCCTCCGTGTCAATCCGAAACTGTCATTACCAGGTACAGTGCAGCTCAGGCCCATGTCGCTCCATTAGTCCATCCAGATCCGCTGCCACTGCGGAAAGATGCAGTCCAGCAGTTCCCGCCCCGACGGCGTCGCCACGAACCGCACTTTTTCTTCGTCCCGCTCGTACTCGTCGGCGATCGCGACCGTCTCGCCGTCTTCGCTGAACAGCCACTCCGGCTTCTTGAACCACTCCACGATCTCGATCAGGTCCGGGCGCTTTGTCGGCAGATAGACCTGCCCTTCGAGGAAGAGCTGGTATCCGTACTCCTCCAGCTTCGGCCAGGGCAGGTCGCTCGCGCCCCCCTTCCAGTATGGGGCCAGCACCGAGACGTCGTCCGGCTTGACGTTCGGGTTGTGCAGCATGTCGATTGCGTTCCACGGGCAGATCGTCAGCGTGTAGTGGTCGCTGCTGTCCTGCGGGGAGCGGTAGCACATCTGACAGCCGATGCAGCGCGACGTGTCGATCTGGTGGTAGCTCTGCCCCGGGATCGGGCTGGGGACTTCGTAAATGCAGTCGACCGGGCAGACCGTCGCGCACGACTGGCACGACGTGCACGAGTCCTTGTTGATGACGTTGAGGTACCGGGTCTCTTTCTTCCGGTCGTCCTGGCGCGTGCGGAAGTACTCGGTGACGGAGATGGTCATGACTGGCGAGTAGTGAGTGGTGAAATGTGGGACGACGCTCCGTGTGAGAGAATAGCCGGCGCCACGGACACCGGCCAGCGATGGTTTCGACAAGAGGGGACGTTTCCCAATTGTGGGATCGAAGTGCTGTGGGCGTCGCTGGTTCGGGCGATCGTGCCGTGGCCCACAGTGCGGCTGTTTGACCCCGGGAAACCGTGCCGATAAGATGGGAATCGCCGCGGATTGATGCGTTCCATTGACTGCGGCAACCTGCCACCTGCCGCGTTGCCGGTTCGCTGGGTCTTGAAACAGCCGGCGCGGTCCTGCCCGTCGGCATCGTGCGTGCTGTTCCGTGCCGCACTTTGCCCGAAAGTACCCGGGGCGCTGCCATGCCTGTCCAGTCCTTCGTGATCACGCCTGTTCGACGCTGCCTCCTGGCGGCAATCGTCGGCGTGATTGGTGCCGATGTTGCAGCGGCCGACGAACGCACCGGCGAGCAGATCTGGATGCAGACGTGTGCCTCGTGCCACGGCGCCAAAGGTGAAGGGGTCCCCGAGAAATACGAAGAAGCCCTCGCCGGCGACAAGCCGGTTGCCGAGCTGACCCGCATCATCGACGAGACGATGCCCGAAGACGACCCGGCGAAATGTGTCGGGGAGGACGCCGCCAGAGTCGCCGCGTACCTCTACGACGCGTTCTATTCGCCGATCGCCCAGGCGCGCAACCGCCCGGCGCGGATCGAGTTCGCGCGGCTCACGGTGCCGCAGTATCGCAACGCCGTCGCCGACCTGATCGCCACGTTCCGCGGGAAAGAGCCGGCGTTCGGCGAGGAGCGGGGCATCTTCGGCCGGTACACCAAGGACCGTGACGGGAACGTCAACGAGAACTCGTTCGACCGCACCGATGCGACGATTGACTTTGACTTCGGCGAAGGGAGCCCCAACGCCGACAGAATCTCCCCCGAGGAGTTCACGATCTGGTGGCACGGGGCCGTCTATGCGCCTGAGACCGGGGACTACGAGTTCATCGTTGAAACGAAGAACGGCATGCGGCTATGGATCAACGACGTCGACGAACCGCTGATCGATGGCAAGGTGCGCTCCGGCGAGGACGTCGTCTGGCGGGAGAAGATCCGCCTCCTCGGCGGCCGCTATTACTCGGTGAAACTGGAGTTCTTCAAGTCGGAGAAGGCCAAGGAGAAAGTGGCGGCCGTGCGGCTCAAGTGGAAGCCGCCGCACCATGCCGAAGAGATCATCCCCCAACGCTATCTCGTGCCGCAGGAGGTCCCCGAAGTCATGGTCGTGACGACCGACTTCCCGCCGGACGATCGCAGCCAGGGGTACGAGCGCGGGACGTCGATCTCGAAGGAGTGGGACACGGCCACGACCTACGCGGCCCTGGACGTTGCGGGGAAGGTGGCGGAGGACCTGAATAAACTGGCCGGCCGCCGGACGGAGGAGCGCCGCGGCCGCCGACGCCGCGGCCGCCGCGAGGAGCCGCCCCCTGAGTCGCAGCCTTCGCAGGAGCAGGTCGACGAGGACGCACGCAAGGTGCGAGAGTTCTGTACGAAGTTTGTCGAACGGGCGTTCCGCCGGCCGCTGAACGATGAGGAGCGGCAGTTTTTCGTAGACCGGCAATTCGCAGAGACCGAGGATGAACAGGCGGCCGTGAAGCGGGTCGTCCTGTTGGCGCTCAAGTCGCCGCGGTTCCTGTACCGCGAGATCGGCGCCGACGGGTTTGACGACTACGATACCGCCTCGTGGCTGGCGTTCGGATTGTGGGACTCCGTTCCCGATAAGGAACTGCTCGATGCAGCCGGTCGGGGCGAACTGACGTCGCGCGAGCAGATCGCCGCGCAGTCAACGCGGATGCTGGCCGACCCGCGCGCCCGGTTCAAGGTGCGCGAGTTCCTGCACCAGTGGCTGAGTCTCGACCGCATTCACGACATCTCAAAGGACCAGGATCTGTTTCCGGGCTTCGACGACGCGATCGTCTCGGACCTGCGGACGTCGCTGGACCTGTTCCTCGACGACGTCGTGTGGAGTGAGCCGTCTGATTTCCGGCAACTGCTCGTCTCCGACTCGATCTATCTCAACGGCCGGCTGGCGCGGTTTTTCGGATACGACCTGCCGGATGACGCGCCGTTCCAGAAGGTGGCGTTCGAGCCGCAGTCGCGGGCGGGGGTGTTGTCACACCCCTACCTGATGACGGGCTTTGCGTATCGCGCGACGACGTCGCCGATCCATCGCGGCGTGTTTCTGGCGAAAAACGTGCTGGGCCGGCACCTCAATCCGCCGCAGATGGCCGTCACGCCAGTCCCACCCGACCTGCATCCCGACCTCAACACGCGCGAACGGGTGGCGCTGCAGACCAGTCCGACCGATTGCAAGGCATGCCACGAGATGATCAACGGCCTGGGCTATTCGCTGGAACACTTCGACGCCGTCGGCCGATACCGGGACGTGGAGAAGGACCGCCCGATCGACGCGACCGGGTCGTACCTGACTCAGGCCGGCGAAAGCGTCAAATTCAGCGGCGCGCGCGAGCTGGCGGCGTTCCTCGCGAACACGGAAGAGACGCAGGCGGCGTTCACGGAGCAGTTGTTCCGATACATGTTGAAACAGCCCGTGCAGGCGTTCGGTCCCGAGCGCCTGCCGGCGCTGCGCAAGGGTTTTGCGGAAAACGGTTTCAGCGTGCGAAAGCTGCTGGTAGAATTGATGGTGGAGTCGGCCGCGACGGCGCGCGACCTGAGCGCAGTCAGCGATGTAGAAAATGTATCGTTTAACCCGTAGCCGCAGGCGCGGGGAGTTATCTGCCCGCTTCTCCTCGCCTGCGGCTACGGGTTAAACGACCTGACAGCGAGACACAGTATGACCACTCGCTCCACACGACGTGACTTCATCCGCAATCTGGGCGTCGGCGCGGCAGCGCTGCCGTTCGTCTGCAACCTGCCGAGCCTGGGCTTTGCCGGCTCTGCGCGGCGGAAGCAGCGGCTGGTGCTGATCTTCAGCCCCGACGGCACCGTCCCCAAGACGTTCTGGCCGAATGAGGAGGGTGCTGAGTTCGCGTTCAAGGAGATCCTCACGCCGCTGGAACCGTTCAAGAGCCGCACGCTGGTGCTCAACGGCGTGTGCGACCGGGTCCGCGGCGACGGCGACAACCACATGCGCGGCATGGGGTGCCTGCTGACCGGCATCGAGCTGTTCCCCGGCAACATCCAGGGTGGCTCGGACACTCCGGCGGGCTGGGCCAGCGGCCTGTCGATCGACCAGGAGATCAGGAATTTCCTGCAGAACGACCCCGAGACGAAGACGCGATTCGGATCGCTGGAATTCGGCGTGATGGTCCCCGACCGGGCCGACACGTGGACCCGCTGGATCTATTCCGGTCCCAACAAGCCGATCGCGCCCATCGACGACCCGTACCAGATGTTCGCCCGCATGTACGGCGAGATGAAGGACCGCGAGAGCCTGGCCAGCATTCTCGACGACCTGCAGGAGGACCTGGGCAAGGTCCGCTCGGTCGTGAGCCCGGCCGACCGGCAGTTGCTCGACGAGCAGGCGACGTTCGTCCGCGAGATGGAGCAGGAGCTGCGCGAAGCGGAGAACGCCTCCGTCGGCCATGCCGTCCCCGTGCTGGAGCCGGGGGTCCACGAGGACAACGACAACATGCCGCAGCTCACAAAGATGCAGATCGAGCTGCTGGTCAACAGCTTCACGTCCGACTTCACGCGGATTGCGTCGTTCCAGTTCACCAACTCGGTCGGCCAGGCGCGGATGAAGTGGCTGGGGATCGAGGAGGGTCAGCACGACCTCTCGCACGAGCCGGATGACAACGAAGAGGCGCAGACGAAGCTCACGAAGATCAACAAATGGTACTGCGAGCAGATCGTCTACCTGCTGCAGCGGCTTGCCGACACTCCCGAACCCGGCGGCGACGGCTCGCTGCTCGACAATACGCTCGTGCTGTGGACGAACGAGCTGGGGCAGGGGAATTCGCACACGCTCAACAACATCCCGTTCGTGCTGGTCGGCGGCGGGCTCGATTTCAGGATGGGCCGCTCACTCAAGTTCGACAAGGAGCCGCACAACCGGCTGCTGATGTCGCTGGCGCACGGGTTCGGCCATCACATCGAGCGGTTCGGGAACCCGGACCACTGCAGGCGGGGGCCGCTGTCGGACCTCACGTGATCGGGCACGACAAAGTAGTCCGGTCACTCCGTGACCGCGCGACTCGTTTTTTCCCTTGGCGTTCGATTCAGCCGTCGCGCGAGGTTTGGAGCCATGCGCCGATTCGACCGGTTGACGCAGTTCGTTCTCACTGCACTGGCGTGCAGTGCTCTCTATCTGATGAGTTATCACCCGGTTCGCGCTGTGCAATATCGTCTTCCTGCGGTTGATCGCCCTGTTATTGACGCCGCAGTCCGTCCCGCGAGACGCTTCGCTGAACTCCAATCATTGAAGGGGCCGATGCGACTCTGGGCCCGATTGTGGGGCCAGGAGCGTGAGTATCGGACCTCGATGTCGCTGAAGCAGCTTGGGCTCGCACTGCAATCCTACTGGGACATCCATGTTCCTCCGGCGACGAACACAGTAGACGACGATCTTGACTCCGGCCCCGGTCAGTTCCCGCCGATCGACTGACATCAACGTAGCCGAATTCGCCAGAATTCGGGCGTTGGGTTGGACGTCCTATTACCATGGACGCCCGAATTCTACGCGAAGTCGGCTACGGATACCGCGGCGTCCCTACCGCTCAGGCCAGTTCAGGTGCTTGTGCAGGAACGCGTACGTCCCCACACCGTTGATCGTGTGCGGGCCGTTGAAGACCTCCAGCTCGGTTCGGTCACCCAGTCCCAGCCGGTCGTAATGCCGCTTGACCTTGGCGTATTCCCAGGCGACCCATTCGTCGGGGGCGACGCCGTCGTCGTGGCCGCGTTCGACCATGAACGGCCGCGGCGTCATCAGGTACGACAGCTCGGCGTAGTTGGCGACGTGCCCCATGTTCCATTCGAAGATCTCGTACTCGCCGGTGTAGACGTACGAGTAGCGGTCTTCGCTGGAGGCGTTCTTGCGGACCCACTCGTTGAAGTCGGCCGAACAGATGGAGAGACAGTAGCCGGGCTGCCCCTCGCGCGGAGGCAGCATCGGCGGCACGCGGACGGCCGTCTTGCCGCCGTACGAAAGCCCGTAAAACGCCATCCGGTCCGGATCGACGTTCGGCAACGACGCCAGCCACTGCAGAGTGCGGGCGTGCTGCGGGATGATGTAGCTGAACAGCGACCGCCCCATTGGATTGCTCTTGCGCTGAATCACGCGGAACGCATCGTGGCCGCGGTAGGGGTTCTGCGGGGCGTAGACGATGAAGCCGCGCTTGACGAGGGCCGTGCTGAACCCCTTGTAGGGACCGTAGCCTTTGGCGTTCGGGTCGGTGTCGATCGTATCCATCGGCACCCCTTCGAGTCCGTGCTGGCAGACGACGACCGGCCGCCGCTCGCCTTCCTTGAGGTCTTTGGGCAGCAGCAGGATGCCGCCGGCGATGACGCCCCAGTCTTTGCCGACGGCCCAGCCGATGCGGTCGACCGAGCCGGTATCGGGAATCTTCACGTCGGCTCCGTCCGGGATCGGCCGCTCGGTGTCGCCCGCCGGATAGCAGTCGAGGACGACCTCGTAGCCGACGTGCGTCTCTTCGTCGATCACCTTGCGCGTGCGCGGATTGAGGGAGATCGTCGGTTCGGGGAGGCGGCCGATCATCTTGTCGTAGACCATTTCACGGTATGCCTCCAGCGAGGCGACGCACTTGTCGACGCTGGAGCGGTCGACGTTCGCCCAGGTCTTGTCGCGGGCCTTGTCGGAGCGGTGGAGGAGTTTCTGGGTGTAGTCGACGAGTTCGCGGACCTGGCGCTGCTGGCGGCCACGAGAGTCAACCTCCACGAAGCCGAGTGTGCCCATCGGCACCGGATCCAGCCGTGGTTCTTTTTCAATTCGTGAGAACAGTGCCTTCCAGGGAGCATACAACGTCGCCGCAGGTGCGTCGCCCGAATCGACCAGCTCGAGATTGGAATCCGCGTGAAGCGCCTGGTAGTGCCGCCGGGCGGCTTCGATCTCCGCGCGGACGGACTCCGTCGGCACCTGTTGAATTCGTCCGGGGGCGGCGCCGCCGCTGCGATGTTCACGGACTTGAGGAGGACCGGCCACTGCTGGTACTGAACAGGCTTCAATAACAAGCGGCCTCGGAGCAATGAGGCTGGCGAGGTCAGCGTCGCCGAACTCCGCAAGTTGACTCCAGACGTTGCGATAAATCGGTTCCTGCCAGACGGATTCACGTCGGCCGAAGTAACCACAGATCAATGCGCCATCGATCCGTTGATCGAGCGCTGCGGTAAACAGTGCCAGCAACCCTCCTTCTCCGATTCCCGCAACCAGCACCGGAAGAGTGGACGATGGCCCATCGGATTCGGCTGAAAAACCGTCGCCAAAACTGTCGCTGCGTTCAAGCCAATCGATGATTGCCATGAGCTTTTGCACTTCGTATCCGATCACATGCCTCCCCATCTCGAACGCCATGCGGTAAACAAATTCACGATGCGGCTGATTTGTGAACCGGATCTCTGGATTTCCCGACAACTCATCAGAGCGGTTAATGAGTGCCGGAATGAGGACCATGTAACCAAGACGCGCAAGTCGCAAGCCGATCTTTTCAGCTTCCGGTACGTCCGCACGGAGCCCCGCAAGCACTTCCGGCGTCGAGTCAGCATCGGGGACAAGGAGCACGCGCGTGGCGGCGCTTGCAGAATTGTTGGCCGGCATCAACAGGTAACCCTCAGCGGAAATTCCGGGTAGAGTCTCCCAACGAAGATACATCATCGAGACGGTCAGGTTCATTGCCTCACGATTGATGTACTTCCATTTCCCGTAGAGGTTGTACCGTCGCGAATCGACCTCTAGCGCATCCACCGCCCCGATAATCTCCCGCAGCCGCTCTCGGTTTGCCTCCACACTCTTCGCATACGCCTCCGGGCTGTTGTAGTCGCGGTTCCACTTCGCCGGCCGCCGGTTCGGCGAATCGGCGATCTCCCGCTCCGCGAAGTAGTTGATCCCCCGCACCATCACCACGTCGAGCGGTTCCTCCATCACGAGCGGTTTCGTCCCCGGGAGGTGATCGGCCGACGGATCGATCTGTCCGAAGGCAGGCGCGACGGCGAGGAGGCACAACAGGGCGGCGAGCGGCAGAGGGCGGCGCATGGCAGGCTCCGGACAAGGCAGGAGAACTCCGATCGGCCGCCAGCATACCGCGGGGGTGCGGCCGCGGAAACCGTTGGGACCGGACGAACGTCTTTCCCATTGCAGCCGCGGTTCGTACACTGAAGTTGTTCGCCTGCTGCACTGTCTGTGAGGCCCGTCATGCTGTCACCGTTTCCCGGAATGGATCCGTTTCTGGAAGGACCGGAGTGGGAGGACTTCCACAACCGGTTCAATATCGCCATTGCGGATGCGCTCTCTCCTCCGGTCGAGCCGCGATACGTCGTTCGCACCGAGCGTCGGGTCTACATTGAACACCTTCTCGACGACGACTCACCGGCCGGACCGACGCAGGCCCGACAGATCGATGCGGCAATCCTGTTTTCCGGAGACGACAGCGGAGGTGGCGTGGCCACACTGGCAGCCCCTGGTGTGACCGTGGAACCTGTGGAATGCCTGCTTCCGGCCACGGAGGAACACCGCGAGACGTATGTGGTGATCCGCGAAAGCAAGTCGATGGAGGTGGTGACGGTCATCGAGACCCTTTCGCCCGGAAACAAGCGCGCAGGGAGCGACGGACGGCGCGAGTATCTCGCGAAACGCCAGTCAGTGCTCGAGAGCGCCGTGCATCTTGTAGAACTCGATCTGTTACGACGCGGCGCGCGACTTCCGATGTCGACGCCGCTCCCCTCGGGTGATTACTTCGCGATCGTCAGCCGGGCGCCGCGGCGGCCGCGGGCCCAGGTCTATTCATGGCATCTCCTGCATCCGCTTCCCGCGATCAGCATCCCGTTGCGAAAGCCTGATCCGGATGTTCCGCTTGAGTTGCAGGGGGTCTTTGCCGACGTGTTTGCCCGAGCCCGGTATCATCTGACGCTCGACTACGATCACGACGCTTCACGCTGTCTGACTGAAGCCGAACAGGAGTGGCTGAAGAAGCGGCTTGCGTCTGAAGCCGCGAAATGAATGACGCGCTGCGAATGCGAGTCCATTCAGCCGGCTTGCGCCGGCCGCTCGCCGGGGTCATGTGACCGACGCCGCATACCGCCGCACTATCTCGCGAGCGCTGCGCAGCCCGTCGACTGCCGCGCTCACAATGCCGCCGGCGTAACCGGCCCCTTCGCCGACGGGATACAGTCCCGCAAACCCCGGTGTCTCGCGCGTCCGCGGGTCGCGGTCGATCCGCACGGGCGAACTGCCGCGCATCTCTGGGCCCACAAGTGTCGCGCCTTTCAAAAAGTCCCCGCGCCAGCGTTTGTCCAGCACCGGCAGGCCGCGGCGGATCGCCTCGATCGCGACCGGCGGCAACACCGCACTCAGGTCGGCCGGAGTTGTTCCTCGCTGGTACGACGATGGAAACCGTTCGTCAGGGTTTGGCGGCCGACCCGCAAGAAAATCCTTCACCCACTGGATCGGCGCGAGATAGTTCCGCCGTCCGAGTTCGAATGCCGCCGCCTCGTACCGCCGCTGCAGTTCAACGCCGGCCAGCGGATGCTCACTCCCGAACTCGGCCGGCTCCAGCGTGATCATCACGCCGCTGTTGGCGAACGCCGTGTCGTGCCGCGAGTTGCTCATGCCGTTCGTGCAGAACATCTCCGGCTCCGAGACGCTGGGGATCACGATCCCGCCGGCGCACATGCAGAACGTGTACACGTCGCGCTCCCCTCTGGCGACGAGCGCGTAGTCGGCCGCGCCGAGCAGTTCGAGATACTCCGGCCGACCGTACTTCCAGCGGTTGACCTGTTCCTGCGGCTGCTCGATGCGCAGCCCGAGCTGAAAGGCCTTCGGCCGCATCGGCACGCCAAGCGCGTGCAGCATGCGGTACGTGTCTCGCGCGCTGTGGCCGATGCCGAGGATGACGTGCGTTGCCGCAATGTATCCGTTCGACGTCTGCAGGCCGCGCACAGTACCATCGGCGACATCCAGACCTTCCAACCGGCAGCCGAACCGGTACTCGCCGCCGAGTGCCTCAATCCGGCGGCGAAAGTTCCGGCAGAGCAGCGGGAGGCGGTTGCTGCCCAGGTGCGGCCGGTGCTCGTAGGTGATCGACTCGCGACCGCCGCACTCCACGAACGCCCGCAGGACCCAGTCGACGTCGGTCCCGCTCATGCGGCAGGTCAGTTTGCCGTCCGAAAAACAGCCGGCGCCTCCTTCCCCAAAGAGATAGTTGTCCTCCGGATCGTGTGGCCCGCCGGAGTCGAACGCACGGATCGCCGACACGCGCTCCTTGACGGCGCGACCCCGTTCGATGATCAGCGGGCGATAGCCCTTGAGCGCGAGATAGTAACCGGCTGCGAGTCCGGCGGGACCGGATCCGACGATCACCGGCCGCTGTGGTAGTGGTTCCCCGCCGGGCTGCGGATCGTCGAATGTCTCCGTCGTGAACTGCTGCACTTCGGTGGAGAGGCAGCGTCGGAGGCACGCCGCCTCGTCCGGCAGATCCAC
>CAZWGW010000077.1:8813-15272 GCA_964633565.1 uncultured Planctomycetaceae bacterium | reverse complement strand
CCTGACCGGTGACGGCGCGGAGGTTGGGCTCGTCGAGAATCAGGTAGTCACCCAGTTGCAGGTCCCGACCGCGCCCGATGTTCAGCAACGAAGCCTGGTATTCGGTGATCCGTCCCTGACGAACCAGCGTCGCGAGAATGTTCTGGATTATGCCCTCAGACGTGCTCCCGGCGTGCCGGCTTTCCAGCGTCTGGCCCTCGTCGGCCGACAGTAGCCCCAATGTATTCAGTTCCGAGAGGAGCCGCGCCAGACCATCGGCCATGAGTCCGCCTGTTGCTCTCAATGCACCGCTGCCGGCGCCGCTGCGGAGGCTGCCCGAATCCCGCGTGCGGGGCTGGGCCCGGCCGGCGCTCTCATTTTACTCCGTTTTCAGCCGGAGCAAAGATACTGTGCCGTTCTGGTTCCCGGTCACCAGGTGCCGGCTGTCGGGGAAAAACGTCAACGCGTTCACCAGGCCCCGCGCGGGACCGATGGCGATGGCTGAGTGCAGCTTGTGGGATTCGGCGTCCCACACTCGCACGGAACCGTCCCCCGAACAGCTTGAGATCCAGGCGCCGTTGGGACTGAACGCCAGACCGGTGATGCCGAACCGTGTCAGTTCGTGGCCGGTGAGGAGCGCCGGTTCATCCCACGTCTCCGTGTTCCACATCCGGATGGCACAGTCGGACGCACCGCAGGCCAGCCATCGGCCGTCCGGCGAAAACGCCAGCGCGGTGCCGAAGACCCCCGGCGTAATCAGCGTCCGCAGTTCCTCGCCGGACTCCGCATCCCAGATCCGGACCCGTTCGTTGTGCTCTGCCGACGCGACCCATTTGCCGTTCGCGCTGACCGCCATGACGTCCACCGCGGCTCCGTGGTTCGGGAGGATGACCCGCTCCCGCCCGCCCGATTCCCAGATGCTGATGTCATTCTGTTCATCCACGCTAACGACGAACGATCCATCCGCGGCGGGAACCGTCCCGGGCAGCGACCAGGTTTCGCCCGGCACCTGCAGCGTGCGTTGACGCCGCCAGGTGGCGACGTCCCACCAGCCGACCGTTCGCGTGCCGTTGCCACCGTGATTCAGTGCGACGTAGAGCTGCTCCGGCTCACCCTGGAACGCCAGTACCTTGGGCCAGGCGCCGAAGTTCATTTTCCGCACCAGTTCTCCCGTTTCCACATTCCACACCACGACATTGCCGTCGCGCCCCCCGGCCGCGAGCAGCGAACCATCGGCTGATGCCGCGACGGACCAGACCGCATTTGCATGAGACGGCGACGCGAACCGCCGCTCGCCGGTCGTTGCGTCCCACAGGCCGACATCCCCTTCCCAGTAGCCGCAGGCGATCGTCGAGCCATCCGGGCTGTAACGGGGAAAATGGCTCCACGATGATGACGGATCCAGAACCCGCAATGTCGCGCCGCTGTCAACAGCGAGTTCCCGGACGCCGGTGCCGGGGCCACCACTGCCGACGAGCAGCTTGCGACCGTCCGGAGAAAATGAGAGGGAGCCGGCAGCTCCCGGGACGTTGACCGTGCGTTGCTCCGACGGCGCCCCGACTTCGATGAAGGTGATTGCACCGTCGGCATGTCCCGCTGCAGCGATCGTGCCGTCGGAATTGAGTGCGACGGACCAGACCGGCCCATGCCCCGGTTTCACTCGCTGAAGCAACTCACCGCTGACCGCGTCCCAGACGATGACTTCTCCTGCCTCGTCGCCCGAGACGATCGAGCGACTGTCGCCGCTGACCGCCACGCATTTCACAAACTCGGAGTGACCGGTCAACGTATGTCGCAGTTGGCCGCTGTGCGGCTCATAGACCAGCACCGCATGGCCCTGCCCGGCTGCGACAAGAATGCTGGCGTCCGGGCTGAACACGACCCAGGCGGAGTCCCATCGTCCGGCAATCGTGCCGCCCTGAGGTTGAGCACTGCGGGGCGACTCCCACGTCACGGCGTTCCAGATCAGGAATCGTCCCCCACTTCCCATTGCCAGCAATGACGAGCCGTCCGACGTAAAGCCCACCGCTTCAAACGGTGCCGCACCGAATTGCAGGCGCTCGATCGGCTCGCCGGTGCGCGCGTCCCATACGCGAATGACGCCGTCTGAACCGGGAGTCGCCAGCAGGGTGCCGTCTGGACTGAATGCGATCGCGCGCGCATTGAGCCAGTGCCGCAGCCGGCTGCTGCCGAAGACGGCCACCAGTCCTTCCGGCGGCGGCTGGTCTGGTTTCGGGCCGGCGGAGGCAAGTTCCTCCGCGGGAATCGACGCTTGCTGGCGCGTATCCGCCGGGGACGCCAGCCGCGCCAGCAGTTCGGCCGCCGCAAGCTGGCGCGAAGTTCCGGCGCTCCGACGGGCCAACGCGGCCACCCGTTGTCGCAGTTCGGCCTGATCCCCCGTCGATTGCCCGCTCGTCGCGCCGTCAACGGCCTGCCGCAGTTCGGCGAGTTCCTGCTCGGGAGTCGGCGGCGGCGTTGGGAGTGGTGGTGGCGGCGACGGAGTACCGGTGGGGATGGATGACTCCGAATCCGCGGTGCCTGCCCCGTTGCCAGCCGGCGTCTCGACGTCCGAAGGGGCGCCGTTTTGCACCACCGCCGGTTCCGGGGTCGCATGCCACGCGCGCCATCCGACGTAGATCACAACGGGGATCGCCAGCAGCGTCAGTACGCCGACGGACAGCAGCCGCCGGGACGGTCGACCGACGGTAATCGGAGTGCCGCGATTGGATTTTTCTGAAGCCGACGGAGCCAGTCCCGGCTGAAGTGGCCGCATGCCTCGGGCCGCTCCCGCCGCCTCGGTGACCCCGACCAGGCGCTGCAGAGCATGTCCATCGGTGAAGTTCTTCAGCGCTCCCATCACGTCGGCAATGGAGCGTGGCCGGTCGCCCGGCGCTTTCGCCAGCATCCTCTGCAGGAGATGCGCGAGTTCATCCGGCACGTCACGGCGCGTGGCCTGCACAGGCGGCGCCGGCGCCTGCCGGTGAGCCAGCAGCTTCTTGACGGCCGTGTCGTGTTCGATATTGGAAAACGGGGCCGCTCCCGTCAGCAACTCGTAAAGCGTACAACCCAGACTGTAGATGTCGGCGCGGAAATCGACCGACCGGCTGTCGGTCGCCTGCTCCGGGGCCATATAGTCGGCCGTTCCGAGGGCCGAAGCGGTGGCCGTCAGCTCTTCGCCGGACGTCGAACCCTCCGTCATCCGCACCAGGCCGAAATCGAGCAGCTTGACGATCCCGTCCGAAGTCAGCAGCAGATTGGACGGCTTCACGTCGCGGTGGACCATGCTCCGGTCGTGGATGCAGGCGAGCCCCTCCGCCGCCTGTCGCGCCAGTTCGCACGCGTCGGCCGTTCGCAACGGGCCATTGACGGCAACAATCTGCTGCAGCGTCTGCCCCGCCAGATACTCCATCACGATGTACGGCGTTCCCTCATGCTCGCCGGCATCCGTCGCCCAGACCACATGCGGGTGTTCCACGCCGCCGACGGCCTCCATCTCCCGGCGAAACCGGGCCAGCGCTTCACGGTCGGCTGCAAACTCGTCGCGGAGCAGTTTGATCACGACGTCGCGCTGCAATTTTCCATGCCGCGCCTTGAAGACCCGAAACTGAGCGCTCTCCCCCAGTTCCTCGACGAGGCGGTACTCACCGAACTTCAGGACGAAGGTCGAATCGACGTTGCCGTCATTCATGGGCCGATGTTCGTTGAGATTCGCAAAGGGAATTCAGATTTCTGCCGACAATGGCGTCCTGCGCCGTGACGGACTCACGCCCAAGCTTCGCCGATGCATTCGGGATGTCCCGTCCCTCTTTCCTTCGCGCCGGGTTGCAGTTCCCGCATCGGACGCCATGATACTAATGACCGCGACTCCAATTAGCACTCGCGCCACTGCCATCCTCCGATCTCCGACGTCTCCGCAACAGCCGCAGAGTTGCCTCATGCGATTTCAGGTCTTTTGCCTTGTGTCCGTTTTCATCGCCCGCCCGGTCGCCTCGGCAGAGGACGCTCCCCGCCCCAATATCGTGCTCGTCTTCGCCGACGACCTCGGCATCAACGACCTGCACTGCTACGGCCGGCAGGACCACAATACGCCCCACCTCGACCGGCTTGCCCGGGAGGGGATGCGGTTCACCTGCGCCTACGCCGCGCAGCCGATCTGCTCGCCGTCGCGCGCGGCCGTCATGACGGGCAAGTGCCCGGCCCGACTGCACCTGACGAACTACCTCCCCGGCCGCGCGGATGCCCAGTCGCAGCGATTGCGGCAGCCGATCATCGAAGGTCAACTGCCGCTGGAGGAGGTGACGATCGCCGAACTGCTCAAGCAGGCGGGCTACGCGACGGGGTTGTTCGGCAAGTGGCACCTCGGCAACGCCGGGTTCAGCCCGCGCGAACAGGGGTTCGACGTCGTGGTCTCGCCGCCGGCCAACACGACGCCATCGGAAACCGAAGGGGGCAAGGGGGAGTACGCCATCACTGCGGCGGCCGAGAAGTTTATCGACGATCACAAGGACGGACCGTTCTTCTGCTATGTGCCTCACAACTGCCCGCACATCCCGCTGGCGGCCAGGCCGGAGCTCGTTGAGAAAAACAAGGACGCGTTCCACCCTGTCTACGCGGCCATGATCGAAACGCTGGACGACGCCGTCGGCCGCCTGATGCAGAAGATCGAAGACCTGGGTCTCACCGAGCGGACGATCTTTCTCTTCACGTCGGACAACGGCGGGCTGCACGTGCTGGAGTTTCCCGGGACGCCGGCGACGCACAATACGCCGTACCGCGCCGGGAAAGGTTATCTTTACGAAGGGGGCCTGCGCGAGCCGCTGATTCTGAGGTGGCCCGGCCGGGTCTCCCCGGGCAGCGAATGCCACGCGCCGGTCGTCCTCACCGACCTCGTGCCGACGCTGCTCGCGGTGGCCGGCGTCGACGCGGCGAAGGCCGTCGGCCCGCTGGACGGCGTCGACATTACGCCGCTGCTCACCGGAGGGGAGATGCCGGAACGGACGCTGTACTGGCATTTCCCCAACTACACCAACCAGGGGAGCCGGCCGGCGGGGGCGATCCGCGCGGAAAACTGGAAGCTGATCGAACATTTCGACAGCGGCAAAGTGGAGTTGTACGACCTCGCGCAAGACGTCGGTGAACAGAACGACCTCGCCGCGGCCGAACTGGTGCGGGTCGCCGAACTGCAGCGCAAGCTGGCGGCATGGCGGATGAGCGTTGGCGCGCAGGTCCCGAACGAGAATCCGGAGTTTGACGCAACTCTCAACCAGCCTCTTTATGTTGACCAGGACCCGTCGTCCCTCGTGCCGAAGTCGACGGCTGCGCTCACCGAACCTCACTGGCAGGCTTGGCGCGCGGCGATGAACGCCGCCGTCAAAGGTCGCCGGCCGAAGGTCACGCCGGCGAAAGGGGACATTCGACTTCATGCCCGGTCCGCGCGCGTGCACGGCACGACGCTGCGCTACGAACCACAGCCCCACAAGGACGTTCTTGGTTATTGGACCAATCCCGATGACTGGGCGGATTGGGAATTCGACGTGCCGGCTGCCGGAACGTACGAAGTCGAGGTGCAGCATGGGTGCAGCGACGGTTCGGGCGGCGCCGAAGTGGCGGTGGAGATTGGCGGGCGAACGCTGAACTTCACGGTGCAGGAGACCGGACATTTTCAGCAGATGATCCTGCGGACGATCGGGACCGTGGAGTTGCCCTCAGGTCGCGCGACGCTGGCCGTCAAGCCTCAGTCAAGACCCGGTCCGGCCGTGATGGACCTGCGACGGGTGGTGCTGCGGCCGTCGGGGGGGTGACATGAGATCGCACTCCGCGCTTGTGCTCGCGGCCGTCTTCACTTCGGTTTGCGGACTCGGCGATGCGTTGTCGGCCGACGAGGTGCTTGAACCCGGGTTGCGGCACCTGCGCCTGGATGGCCCGCGCGAATGGTCTTCCTTTCCTGAACAGCCCGAAGCATCGCGGCTGGACGTGACATTCGCTGCCGAATCGAACAGCGCCCCCCATTCGCTGCGCTTGCGGCAGCAGGACGTCAAGCAGTCCTGGCACGTCCTGCTCAATGGCCAGCGCTTGGGCGACTTGCGCATCGACGAGAACGACATGGTCGTCTACTTCGACGTGCCGGCCGGGGCGCTGCGCGACGGCGACAACACACTGCGGATTGAGCAGGATTCCCGCGGGCGGCAGGTTCCCGACGACGTCCGCGTCGGCGAAATCCGGTTGTTCCCGTTGCCGCTCGACAAAGTCCTGAGCGAAGCAACCGTCGAGATCGACGTGCTGGACGCCGAGACTCAGCGGCCACTGCCGGCGCGAATCACAATCGTCGACGTTGCGGGAGCGCTGCAGACGGTCGGGGCGGCCTCCGACGAGCATCTTGCAGTCCGCCCCGGCCTCGTCTACACGGCGGACGGCCGCGCCCGGTTCGGCGTGCCGGCCGGGACGTACAGGGTCTATGCCGGACGCGGTTTCGAGTATTCG
>CAZWGW010000077.1:2715-8803 GCA_964633565.1 uncultured Planctomycetaceae bacterium | reverse complement strand
GCTCGCATCCGAAGAGATCAACCTGGCGCCGGGCGAGACAGTGCGTCGTTCGCTCTCAATCCGCCGCGAAGTTCCCACGGAGGGCTACGTCGCCTGCGACACCCACGTCCACACGCTCACTCACTCCGGCCACGGCGACGCAACGGTCCAGGAGCGGATGATTACGCTGGCCGCCGAAGGGATCGAGTTGCCGATCGCCACTGACCACAACGTCCAGATTGATCACGAGCCATTCGCCCGTGAGATGCACGTGCGGAAATACATTACGCCCGTGATCGGCAACGAAGTCACCACGAAGGTCGGCCATTTCAACATCTTTCCCGTCGAAGCCGGCGCCCGCACCCCCGACCACAACCTGGCGGACTGGGGAGCGATCCTTGACGACGTTTTCCGCACTCCCGGCGTGAGGGTGGCCATCCTCAATCACGCGCGCGACCTCCACGCGGGCACGCGGCCGTTCGGACCGAAACTGCATAACGCCGTCGTGGGGGAGAACCTCGATGGCTGGCCGATGCGGTTCAATGCGATGGAGGTCGTCAACTCCAGCGCCACGCAGACCGACGTGCTGCAGCTCTTTCACGACTGGATGGGACTGCTCAATCGCGGCCGCCGCATCACGCCCGTCGGCAGCAGCGACTCGCACGACGTCGGGCGGCACTTCGTGGGTCAGGGGCGGACGTACATCCGTTGCGACGACCGCGATCCGGGCAGTCTCGACATTGACGCAGCCGTCAACAGCTTCGTGCAGGGGCGCGTACTCGTCAGCTACGGTCTGATCGCCGAACTGACAGTCAACGACAAGTATGGGTCCGGCGAACTGGCGTCCGTCCCGGATGACGAGGTGCGCGTCGGTTTGCGTGTGCTGGCGCCACACTGGATCGAAGCCTCCCGCGTCATGCTGTTTACAAACGGCGAACTGCTGCGTTCAGTGGAAATTGACGCAGAGGCCCTGCGCGATCTGCCGCCCGGTGTGAAGTGGCAGGCGGAGTGGCTCATCCCGCGGCCGCGACACGACGTGCATCTGGTGGCGATCGCGATCGGACCGGGCATCGATGGGCCGTGGTGGAAGACCGCCAAACCGTATCAGGCGGTTTCGCCGGACTGGGAGCCGCATGTCATCGGCTGCAGCGGCGCGGTGTGGCTGGACGTCGACGGCGACGGCCGGCCGACGGCGGCATTTGACTACGCACAACGGGCGTATGCCGCTGCGGCAGGCGACCTGGCGAAACTCGTCGCGGGCCTCGCGGAGTACGACGCGGCAACGTCGGCGCAGGGAGCGCATCTGTTTCACAATGCAGGGGGATCGCTGACGTCCGCCGAGTCACAGGCTGTCCTGCAAGCCGCCGCGCCCGGCGTGCAGGCCGGGTTTCGACGCTACCTGGAGGCGGTGCGCGAGAATGAGATCGCCCGCGCCGCACAATGAGCCGTTGTCGCATGCCAGGTCGCCTCGGATGACGGTACACTCATCGCCAGAGACACACTTCGATCGGATCGGACGCGAGGGAAGAACATGTCCGAATCGGCTGAACCGCTGGATGACGTCGAGTTCCTGTTCCTGCGGAAAGAGAACGCCGGCACGAGCGCGGTGCTCTGGACGATCGGCGGCTGTGTGGCCCTCGGATTCGCCGTCCTGGGCTTTGTCCTGTCGTTGGTCACGCGCCCCAGTCAGTTCTCCCTGCACGCAATGACCACGCTGCCGATGCTGCTTGCGATCGGAGCGCTGAGTGCCGCCTGGCGGATTGCGCGGTCCCCGCGACAGGTCACCGTCGGGTCGAACGGACTGACAATCGACAATCGGAAGGCGCTGAGACTTCCGAATGGAGCCGCATCGGCTGGGCGACCGTCGGTCCTGGCGTGCTGAACCAGCGGCGGCAACTCGTGGTGTACGACGTCCACGGCAAATTGCTCGCGACGATCGGCGATGCGTTTGACGACTTCGATCAGTTGACCGAAGTCGTGAAGCAGCGGATCGAGGCCAGGGGAGACGATACCGCCGACCGTCTGCAGCGTCGGAAGTCAAAACGCTCGGCCGTGTTCCTCGCGGCAACCGCCGTCGGATTGCTTGCGCTGGCGGCCGTCAACCTGTGGATGGTCCAGCGCGAACAGCGCGCTCAGCGCCTGCTCGCGGAAGCGGCAGTGCCCGGTGATGCCGAGATCGTGCGGCGGTTCATCGCCCCCAACGGCGTCACGCCACGACTGGAATACCGCGTCACGGCACCGGACGGCAGGCAGGGGACGCGCAACGCCGAAGTAACGCGTGCATACTGGGACAGCCTCGAAGAGGCGACCACCGTGCCCGTCAGGTACGTCGCCGCGGAACCAGGCATCAGCCGTCTCGCGACCGGAGAAGTGCCGGACGACGACCCCACGAAACGGCCCGTCATGATGTACGGGTTGTGCGGCGTGCTGACCGTGATCTGCCTGTTCCTGATGACCGCGGCCGTGCTGCAATGGCGCGGCTGGGATATCGACCTGGATTCGAAGACTGGTAAGATTTCGATCAAACGATTTGGCACGGGACGGTGACGGTGTCTGCAGTCATTTCACACAGGAGTTTCACGATGCATTCCCGGCGAGCTGCGCTCCATCCTGTTTCTGTTCTGGCAGTCCTGCTGTTGCGGACGATGAACGTCGAGGCCGCGCCGCCGGCGAATGCGGCTGTTCAACTGGAACGCGTTCCCGAAGGCGGCATCCAGCCGCAGGCGGCGGTCGAGTCGGACGGCACGGTCCACCTGGTGTATTACATAGGGGAGGCGGCCGGCGGGGATTTGTACTACTGCCGCCGCGCAGCGGAAGACGCGCAGTTTTCCGAACCGGTCCGCGTCAACAATACGCCCGGAAGTGCCATCGCTGCGGGGACGATCCGTGGGGCACAGGTTGCACTGGGGCGTGATGGTCGCCTGCATGTGGTCTGGAACGGTTCCAACCGTGCCGAACCGCGTGGGCCAGACAAGGCGACGCCGCTGCTCTACACGCGGCTCAGCGACGACGGCGCGCGGTTCGAACCGGAGCGGAACGTGATCACGAGCGCCTACGGACTCGACGGCGGGGCCACGCTCGGAGCCGACGCACAGGGCCACGTGTACGTTGCCTGGCACGCGGGAACGGGTCGCGGGGAGGATTCGCGCCGCGTCTGGATGGTCCGCTCGACCGACGACGGCGCCACCTTCGACGCCGAGCGCGCGATCGACGTCCCCCGCGTCGGCGCGTGCGGCTGCTGTGGCATGAAGGGGACCGTCTCGCCCGACGGCGCAGTGATGTTCCTCTACCGGTCGGCAAAGCCGGCGACGCAGCGGGACATGTACCTGCTCACCTCGCTCGATCAGGGGCAGTCATTCACAAGCCGCAAGCTGCAGGCCTGGGAGATCGGCACATGCCCGATGAGCAGCGAGGCGTTCGCGCATACCGGGAATCAGAGCTGGGGCGCCTGGGAGACCGACGAGCAGGTCTATGTGGCGCGCCTCGACAGTGACGCCGGCGAAACGGCCAGACCGCGCGGCGCGCCCGGCAGCGCCGCGCGGCGCAAGCATCCCGCGCTGGCTGTCAACGGGCGCGGCGAACTGCTCATGGTCTGGACCGAAGGGACCGGCTGGAACAAGGGGGGCGGACTGGCGTGGCAGCAGTTCGACGCACAGGGCCGTCCGACGGACGTCAAGGGGCGCGCGCCAGGCATCCCCGTCTGGAGCTTTGCCGCGCCATACGCCCAGCCCGACGGTTCATTCGTCATTCTGTATTGATCCGACTTATTCCGGCCGCTTCCCTTTCCCCTGCAGCAGCACGACACACAGGATGATCCCGCCGCAAACGACGGCGAGGACGAATCCACCAAGGATCAGAAGTTCGATCACGCCAATTCCAAACATGGAATCCCTTTCGTTGGGCTGTTCGAAAGTCTCAATCCGGTACTCGCTCAAACGTCGCCTCGCTGCCGTCACTGGCAGCGACGACAAACCTGTCCCCGTTGACCCGGAGGAACTGCAGCTTCTCGACAGTTCGCACCGAGGGCCAACACGGCCAGCACCCACAACGGGCGCCGGCGGCGGGCCGGCTTCGCGGTTGGACCGGACACTGTCTGGCGACCTTTCCCCGGGGTTGCTCGATTGACCCGACGACGCTGCTTGAGGATTCCTCCGCACACGGAGTCCACGAACGGTCGTTCGCCGTAACGTCGCGAAACTTGGAAGGGATTTGTCAGGTCAAGACAGATTGTCATTCGATCGTCGACAATTCGTCAACCGGTCCGCAGCCGGTGAGTCGCCCCACGAAAGCCAGACTGTGCGAATTTCGCCGGTATTACGCGCTGGCCAGTCCTGTAAGCACCTCGCGGCAGGCGGCAATCGTCGCGTCGATATCGGCCGCCGTGTGGCAAGTCGACACGAAATTCGCCTCAAACTGGCTGCACGGCAGATACACCCGCCGTTCCAGCATCCCCTGGAAGTATCGGGCAAACCGTTTCGTATCGCACCGCCCGGCGATCGTGTTGCTGAGCACAGGCTCCGGGTTAAAGAACAGCGTAAACATGCTGCCGCACCGGGCCGCCTGATGCGGGACTCCTGCCGCCTGTGCCGCGGCCGTCAGACCGGTCACCAACTTCTCTGTCGTCGCTTCGAGCGCCGCGTACGGGTTGGTCTGCTTCAGTATCTTGAGCGTCGCAATGCCACAGGCCATCGCCAGCGGATTCCCGGACAGCGTCCCCGCCTGATACACGGGGCCAACCGGTGAGATCGAATTCATAATGTCGGCCCGCCCGCCGTATGCCCCCACCGGCATGCCGCCCCCCACGATCTTCCCGAGCGTTGTCAGGTCCGGCGTATTGCCGAATCGTCCCTGTGCGCCGCCGTATGCCAGACGGAACCCGGTCATCACTTCATCAAAGATCAGAATCGCGCCATGCTTCGTGCAGAGTTCGCGGCACATCTGCAGGAATCCCGGCTGCGGCAGCACGACTCCCATGTTACCCACAACCGGCTCCAGGATGACCGCGGCGATCTCGCTCCCACGGCGGCGGAACGTGTCGGCCAACTGTTCGGCGTCGTTGTACTCCAGCGCGATCGTATCGGCCGTGCAGCCCGCGGGGACGCCCGGACTCGACGGCACGCCGTGCGTCAGCGCGCCGCTCCCGGCCTTGACCAGCAGGCTGTCGACGTGGCCGTGATAGCAGCCCGCGAACTTGACCACGACGTCCCGTTTTGTGTGGCCGCGCGCGAGCCGGATCGCGCTCATCGTGGCCTCGGTGCCGGAGTTGACCATGCGGACCTTTTCGATCGACGGCACCGCCTCGATCACCATCTCGGCAAGTTCCGTTTCCAGTTCCGTCGGAGCACCAAAACTGGTGCCGCGCTCCAGCGCTGACTGCAGCGCCTCGATCACGGCGGGATGGCGATGCCCGAGGATGTGCGGTCCCCAGGAGCCGACATAATCGATGAGCCGGTTGCCGTCGATATCGTAGAGATACGCCCCCTGCCCGCGGTCGATGATCAGTGGTTCACCGCCGACCGCCCCGAATGCGCGGGCCGGACTGTTGACGCCGCCGGGGATTGAACGGCTGGCGCGGGCGAAGTGGGCGCGGCTCTTCTCGCGATTGAGCATGAGACGTAGTTCCTTCGAACATCGTACGCAAGAAACCCGGTCTCTCGAAGAAACCGGGTTTCTGGTGCGATTGGGCGTTCCGTGAGCGCGCGGCCCGTTGGGGACGCGCCTCAACGATCAGCTACTTCGACGCCGCAAACCGCTTCGCCACTTCGTTCCAATTCACCACGTTCCACCACGCGGCGATGTAATCCGGTCGCCGGTTCTGATACTTGAGGTAATAAGCATGCTCCCACACGTCGAGTCCCAGGATCGGCGTGCGGCCTTCCGAGAGGGGCGTATCCTGGTTGGCGGTGCTCTCCAAAACGAGCTTCCCCTTGTCGTGGCACAGCCAGGCCCAGCCGCTGCCGAACCGCGTCGCGCCGGCATTGGCGAATTGCGTCTTGAAGTTGTCGAGGCTGCCGAACGTGCTGTTGATCGCCGCCGCCAGTTCGCCCCCCGGAGCGCCGCCGGCGTTCGGACCCATGATCGTCCAGAACAGCGTGTGGTTCGAGTGTCC
>CAZWGW010000077.1:0-2705 GCA_964633565.1 uncultured Planctomycetaceae bacterium | reverse complement strand
GGGACGCTCGACAGGCCCCGCATCAGGTCGTCGATCGGCTTATTGGCCAGGTCCGGGTGCCCTTCCAGCGCCTTGTTGACATTGTTGATGTACGCCTGGTGATGCTTCGTGTGGTGGATTTCCATCGTCATCTTGTCGACGTGCGGCTCCAGGGCGTCGTAGGCGTACGGGAGCGAAGGGAGCGAATAGGCCATGGGTTCCGTCTCCTGTGTGAATTCTGCGGCGACCATTGCGGCATGCGCCGCGGGACGTTCCGATTCTTCCGCTGCGCAGCATTTTAGGTCGAAACCACCACGTCACAACCGTGACGAGCGTGAATTCCCGGTGCAGCGCAAACCGGCGGGCGTTACCGGGGATTCCCCGATTTGTCGCCCGCCAGCGGCCCCGAAGAATGGAACTACCGGCCGCGAATTGACGCGACTCCCGACGCACCTAGAATGGGTCGTAACGGGAGAGACCTTCTCCCGATTGCGCCTTGCGCCGCTTGGAGCCGATCATGAAAGTGAACTACCTGACGGCGTTGCCCGTGCACAACGAAGAGCGGCACGTGCTCGACGTGCTGCGGGAAGTGCTCAAATTCAGCCCGCACGTGCTCGTTGTCGACGATGGGTCCACCGACCGTACGCTGTTGCTGCTGCAGGAGACGGAGAACATCCGCGTCGTGCGACACCGCAAGAATCAGGGCTACGGCGCTGCGCTCCGGACGGCGTTCGAGTACACGATCGAGCACGGATTCGATGCGCTGGTGACGATCGACTGCGACGGCCAGCATGAGCCCCGACTCATCCCCGAAATGGCCGCCGCGCTGTTTCCGGAATCCGGGGAGCGGGTCGACATTGTCTCCGGCAGCCGTTATCGGCAGGTGTTCGACGGCGACAGCGCCCCTCCGGAAGAGCGCCGCCGCATCAACATGCAGATCACGAAACAGATGAATTCCTGTTTCGGACTGGAGTTGACGGACACGTTCTGCGGCTTCAAGGCGTACCATGTCGATGCGCTGCGCAAATTCGACATCACGGAACTCGGCTACGCCATGCCGCTGCAGTTGTGGGTGCAGGCGGTCCGGCACGGCATGCGGATCGTCGAGTTCCCGGTGCCGTTGATCTATCTGGACGAACAGCGCTCGTTCGGCGGGTCGCTGGATGACGCCCGCCGCCGTCTGGCGTACTATCAGGAGGTGCTGAAACGGGAGATGCAGGCACAGTCGGTCGCATGCGGCGACGCGACGGCCGGCGTCCGCTGACGGTGTCGGCGTTCCGCAGTTGACTTCCGGGAGCCCTGGTTCGATTTCCGTGCCCGCGCAGACCGCCGAAACTCATTCGAACTGGACGCCGCGGCGTTATCGGGCGCCGCGCGAGCACGGTGCAATCCTGGCGGAGCCTGATTTGTCCCGCTGTGCGCGCGTTGCGTCGGAGACCCATGGCCGCTGCACCGAGTCGAGAATCAACCTGCAGGGGCGCACGCTGGCACAGATGCGGGTCTGGGCGCGGCAGAACTGCTTCACCGCGGCGGCCGAACACACGGCCTCCCTGCGTGGCGAGCCGGTCCCGACCCCGGACCCGGGCGTGATTCTGTTCGCGGCGGGACATCAGCCGGCGCTGTTTCACGCCGGCGTCTGGATCAAGAACTTCGCCCTCGGCGCGCTGGCGGCGCAGAGCGGGGGAGTGGGGCTGAACCTTGTCGTCGACAACGACGCGCTGTCGCCGACCGCGATTCGTGTCCCGGCAGGGTCAGCCGAGTCGCCGCACTACGACGCGATCCCGTTCGACGCACCGCGCATCGCGCAGCCGTGGGAAGACGCGGTCATCGAGGACCGCACGTTGTTCGCCAGTTTCGGGCAGCGTGTCACGGACTCCATGCGGCCGTGGGGCGTCAACCCCGTGATCGCGGACGTCTGGCCTGACGCCGTTGCGTTTGCCGAGAAATCGTCCCGCCTCCCGGACTGCCTGACCGCCGTTCGCCACCGCCAGGAGGTGCGCTGGGGCGTGCGCAATCTGGAGTTGCCCGTGCGACGGATGTGCGAGCAGCCGGCCTTTCTCTGGTTCGCGTCGCACATCCTGGCGCAACTGCCGAGGTTTCGGGAGATTCACAACGCCGTCCTGTGGGAGTACCGCCGCCTGAACAAGGTCCGCAGCAGTTCGCATCCCGTCCCCGAGCTGGCCGAGCGCGAGGGCTGGCTGGAGGCCCCGTTCTGGGCCTGGCGCGGCGGCGAGCAGCGCCGCCGCCACGTCTTTGCCCGTCAGCGCGGCAAGGCACTGGAACTCTCGGACGGTGCGATGACGTTTGCCTCACTCAAGCTGTCGCCGGAGATGGATGCCTGCTGCGCAGTCGAGGGGCTCCAGCAACTCCCCGCCCAGGGGTGGCGCTTCCGCACGCGTGCACTGACGACGACGCTCTTCGCACGATTGTGCCTGTCCGACCAGTTCATTCACGGCATCGGTGGCGCGAAGTATGACGAGATGACAGATCGCATTCTGGAGCGATTCCACGGCATCTCACCGCCGCCGTTCCTCACGTTGACGGCCACGCTGCACCTCCCGCTGGGGGGATCGTCTCCCGTTTCACCGTCCGAGGTCCAGCGCCTGCGGCAGTTGCTGCACGACGTGGACTTCAACCCGGACCGCCACGTTGCCGCCACGGACAGCCTGCTGGAGCGGAAGCGATCGCTCATCGCTGAATGGACCGCGGCGCACACCTATGGGCTC
>CAZWGW010000076.1:0-15497 GCA_964633565.1 uncultured Planctomycetaceae bacterium | reverse complement strand
TCTTCGCCCTGACGCTCGTTGATCCCGACTTTGGCAAGCAGCAGCTCAAGCTGATGCTTCGCGAGTGGTACATGCACCCGAACGGCCAGATCCCGGCCTACGAATGGAATTTCGGAGACGTGAACCCGCCGGTTCACGCCTGGGCGACCATCTTCACTTACTACATGGAGAAAGCGCAGCAGGGGGAAGGAGACAGGGAATGGCTCAAGAGCTGTTTTCAGAAGCTCCTGCTCAACTTCACGTGGTGGGTCAATCGCAAGGACCGCACCGGGCGCAATGTTTTCGAGGGGGGGTTCCTCGGTCTGGACAACATCGGCATCTTCGATCGCAGTGCGCCGTTGCCGACCGGCGGCTATCTGGAACAGGCGGACGGCACCGCGTGGATGGCCCTCTTCTGCCAGAACATGCTCGAGATCTCCGCGGAACTGGCGCTGACCGACCCGGACTACGCCGATATGGCCCTCAAGTTCGTTGAGCACTTCCTGTGGATCGCTTCGGCGATGGGCCGCCTGGGCGGGGACACGGGAATGTGGGACGAGGAAGACGGCTTCTATTACGACGTCCTCCGGCTTCCCGACGGTCGGGCCCGGCATCTCAAGGTGCGTTCGATGGTCGGCCTGCTCCCCCTGTGTGCCGCGACTGTGTTTGAGGAGGGGACGCTGGCGAAATACCCGGAAATCATCCAGCGGTTGCAGTGGTTCTACGATTCGCGCCCGGAACTCTGCACCGCGGTCCACGATCCGCGAAAAGCTGGGATTGCCAACCGCCGGCTCGCGTCGATCCTGGACGAAGCGCGGCTGCGACGGGTTCTGGTGAAGATGCTCGACGAGAACGAATTCCTCAGCCCGTACGGCATCCGTTCACTTTCGCGCTACCATGCCGACCATCCCTATGTGTTGCAGGTCGGCGGGCAGGAATACCGCGTTTCCTATCTGCCGGCCGAATCCGACACGGGTATGTTCGGCGGCAACTCGAACTGGCGCGGGCCGATCTGGATGCCGGTCAATGCGCTGATCATTCGTGCGTTGCTGCAGTACCACGCGTACTACGGACCCGAGTTCGTGGTCGAATGCCCCACGGGGTCTGGCCGGAAGATGACGCTGTTCCAGGTAGCCGAGGAAATCGGACGACGGTTGGCCAGCATCTTTCAGAGAAGTGGCGACGGACAGCGGCCAGTCTTCGGAGGAGCTGCGAAGTTTCAGAACGACCCGCACTGGCGCGACTACCTGCTGTTCTACGAGTATTTTCACGGCGACAACGGCGCCGGCCTGGGCGCCAGTCATCAGACCGGTTGGACGGGGATCGTCGCCCGCAGCCTGCATCTGTTCGGCACCTTGCGAGCCGGGGATGTCGAGGCCAGCAAATTCGCCTACTCCAGCAGGTTGGCCGGAGCGGCGGCCCCTGCGCCGCATGTCGCGACCGCTGCGCCGGCGGCCGGTCGGTGAGCGCATGCGATGTGAACCGATAGAACGTAGCCGAATTCGCGTAGAATTCGGGCGTCGGCACATTCACCACCCGAATTCTACGCGAATTCGGCTACAGCGCAATTTCAAGACTTGCACTTCGGCCTGCTACTGAGCGGCTGTCCCATGAATTAATCCCGGCTTACCGATCACCTCTCAAAGATTGAGCAGCGATTCGCCATGAGCATTGATGCCATTCCCTCCTGGGCCCTGTTCGTGGGGATCGTTCTTATCGTGCTGGCGTCGATCGAGGGGGGTTACCGGCTGGGACGCTTTGCCCACAAGCGGGCCGAGGATGAAAAGGAGTCCCCCGTCGCCGCCATCGCCGGGTCCATCCTGGGTCTGGGGGCGTTCCTGCTCGCCTTCACGTTCGGCATCGTCGCCAACCGCTATGACGCCAGGAAGGAACTCGTGCGGGAGGAGGCGAACACGATTCGCACCGCCTGGCTGCGCAGCGACTTCCTGCCGGAACCGGATCGCGCCGAGGCCAGGGGGCTGATCCGAAAGTATCTCGATGCGCGCCTGGAGTTCACCCAATTGCGCGACACCGCACCGGAACGCGTGCGAAGCTTCCTGACCCAGGTGGAAGAGGACCAGGCCCGCCTGTGGGAGATCGCCGTCGCGAATGCCCGCAAGGACATGAATTCGGACGTCGCCGCGCTGTACATCGAATCGCTCAACGAACTCTTTGCGATCCACGCCTTGCGCGTGGCGCAGGGCTTGCAGGCGCGGATTCCGATCGAGATCTGGATCATGCTCGTTGCCCTGACCGCGCTGGGGATGAGTGCGGTGGGATACCAGACCGGCATCGCCGGTTCCAAACGGTCCATGGTTCGGCCGATCCTGGCGGTGTCCTTCGCCCTGGTCATGTTTCTGATCGCCGAACTTGATCGGCCCGGCGGCGGATTGGTACGCGTCCCGCAACAGCCTCTGATTGACGTTCAGACCTGGATGTCCAAACAGCCGGGTGCATGAGGCGCGGCCATGAATCCCGCCCAATTTGTCAACCTGCTGACCGTCGCCGGCCTGATCGCCATGATGCTGTCGATGGGCTTCAAGGTAACGATTGAGGACGTGACGGCCTCGATCACGAAGCCCCGCCTCGTCGCCGCCGGCCTCGTGGCCAACTTCGTGCTGGTGCCGGCGGTGACGATTAGCTTGCTGTCTGCGTTCCACCCCGATCCGCTGGTCTCGGTGGGGTTCCTGATCCTGGCCGCGTGCCCCGCGGCGCCGGTGGGTCCGCCGTTCGCGGCCGTGGCGAAGGGGGATGTCCCGTACGCCACCGGGCAGATGGTGATCCTCGCGGGCCTGTCGGCGGTGCTCTCGCCGGCCCTGCTCAGCGTGTTTCTGCCCCGGCTGCTCCCCGCGAGCGATTTGCGCATCGACTACCTGGCCATCGTGCGGACACTGCTGGTCTCCCAGATGCTCCCGCTGGCCGTCGGGCTGGGCATTCATCACTGGGCGCCGAAACTGACCCGCCGGATCGCCAAGCCGATCGGACTGCTGGCCAATCTGCTGCTGCTGTGCGTCGTCGCGCTGGTCCTGATCCGGGAGTACGAGTCCCTCGCCACGATTCGGCTGCGCGGCTGGTTCGGGATGTTCCTGCTGCTGGCAGCCAGTCTGGCGATTGGCTGGCTGTTCGGCGGACCGGGCCGGGCCAGGCGGAAAGCGCTCGCGTTGACGACGGCCGCGCGCAAAGCGGCAGTGGCGCTCGTGATTGTCTCCAGCAACTTCGCCGAGACGCCCGCCGTCACCGCGGTCGTTGCGTACGCACTCATTTCGATCTTCGCGACGCTCGGTTGCGCCTTCGCACTCGCGGCCCTGCCGGAACCGGCCGGATGATGACAATTCATTCGCGTGAGGACCGCGAAACGGTCCCGAAATTGCATGCATCCAGTGATGAACTCCGGAGAGGAACGGCACACCATGGCGACACCACGTTATCCTTCGCTGTACCAGATCAACACCCGCGTCTGGTTGACCGAACTTTCCCGCAAGCTCGGCCGGCGCGCCACGCTGGATGACATCCCCGACGCCGAACTGGACAGTTTGGTCGAGAAAGGCTTCGACTGGATCTGGTTCCTGAGCGTCTGGCAGACAGGCCCGGAGGCGCAACGCGTGTCGCGCACCAACCCGGAGTGGCGCCGGGAGTTCCACGACACCCTGCCCGACCTGACCGACGACGACATCCCCGGCTCGGGGTTCGCCATCACGGGCTACACCGTACACAAGAGTCTCGGAGGCGACGCGGCCCTGGCGCGGCTGCGCGAGCGGCTCAAGCGGCGCGGCCTCAAGCTCATGCTTGATTTCGTGCCCAATCACATGGGGCTGGGGCATCCGTGGGTGGAAGACCACCCCGAGTATTTCGTCAAAGGGACGGAACTCGACCTCGGCCGCGCGCCGCAGAACTACACCTGGGTCAAGCGCCGCGGGGGTGACCTGCTGCTGGCCTACGGTCGCGATCCCTATTTCTCCGGCTGGCCGGACACGCTGCAGCTCAACTACGCCCACCCGGCCACGCAGGAAGCGATGATCGGCGAACTCACGCGAATCGCCGGCCAGTGCGACGGCCTGCGCTGCGACATGGCAATGCTTGTGCTCCCCGACGTCTTCGAGCGCACCTGGGGCCAGCGCGCGCCGCTGTTCTGGCCGACCGCGACACAGCGCGTGCGGCAGAAGGTCCCAGGCTTCTGCTTCATGGCAGAGGTGTATTGGGACCTGGAATGGACGATGCAGCAGCAGGGATTCGATTACGCCTACGACAAGCGGCTCTATGACCGACTGCGCGAACATCACACGCGGCCGGTCCGCGAGCACTTCCTCGCCGGGCTGGACTACCAGAACAAGCTGGCCCGCTTCCTGGAAAACCACGACGAGCCGCGCGCTGCCGCGACGTTTTCGCCGGAGGTCCATCAGGCGGCCGCCGTGATCACGTTCCTGTCGCCGGGGCTGAGGTTCTTTCACCAGGGGCAGTTCGAGGGTCGAAAGAAACGCATCTCGCCGCACCTTGGCCGTGCCCCGATCGAACCCGTGGAGTCAACCCTAACCGCGTTCTACGACCGGCTGCTGGCGGTGCTGCGTCAGCCGGCGGTCCGGGACGGGGATTGGCGATTGCTCGAATGTGTCGCCGCGTGGGAAGGGAACCGGACCGCGGATTGCTTCATCGCCTTCGCGTGGCGCGGCCCGCGCGGCGAGCGGCTGCTGGCGGCCGTCAACTACGCCCCCAACCAGAGCCAGTGCCGCGTGCGCTTGCCGTTCGCGGAACTTGCGCAGGGCCAGTGGCGACTGCGGGATCAGCTCGGGTCGGACATTTACGACCGCGATGGCAACGAGCTGCATTCCACAGGTCTGTTCCTTGACATGCGTCCCTGGCAGGCCGCCGTCTACGCACTCATCCCATCGACACCGTAGTATGACGCCACGGGCAACAGTCCTGCGTTGACACGACGCAATCCCCCGCGCGGTCCAGCACGTGAAGAGCAACATGGGTCAGACTCGTGAGATGATTCGATGGGCGTTGGAGCGCGTTCGCCAGCGGCCGCGCGCCATCCTGACCTGTTCGCTGGCGTTCAAAGTCCTGAACCTGACCTTGCTGACGCCGCTGGCGGTGTCAGGCGTCCGATGGATGATGCAGCGCTGGGGCCGGGCCTCCGTGGGGAACTTCGAAATCGCCGCGTTCCTCCTGTCGCTGCCCGGTCTCGCGGCGCTTGTCCTGGCCGGCAGCCTGGTCTTTGCCACACAATACCTGGAGTCGGCCGCGCTGCTGCGGCTGCTGGCCGACCGGCAACTCCCGTGGTGGCACGCGCTGGGGGGCGCGGCCGGGCGGTTTCACCGGTTGCTGCTGCTCGGCCTGCGGCAGTTCGGTGTGTACCTGCTGCTGGCGCTGCCGTTTCTGCTCACGATCGGAATCGTGTACCGCCTGTTGTGGGCGGGACGAGACCTGAACGGGCTGATCGTGCTGAAGCCTCCGGTGTTCTGGATGGGCGCAGGGCTCGCCGCCGCCATCGCCGCCGTCTACGTCGCCCTGGCACTGCGACTCTTCCTGCGGTGGCTGTTCGCCGTGCCGATCGTCCTGTTTGAGCCGCCCCTCGCGCCGCGCGTCGCGCTGCGCCGCAGCACCGAGTTGACCCGCGGGCGGCTGCGAAGGCTTGCCGGCGCATTGGTCGCTTGGGCCGCCCTGCAATCACTGCTCTCGCTGGTGGTCGCAGCTCTGATGAAGGTCGTTTCGGAGTCAGTGCTCGCATACGCGGGAGCTTCGCTGGCGACGGCGCTGCCGGTCACAGCCGTCCTGCTGCTGCTCAACTCCGTGGTGTTTATGCTGGTGTCGATCTTTGGCTCGGCGACGTTTGCGGCGCTTGTACTTGGGCTGTACCGGCAGGCTGCGGGAACAGAGTCGCTCTCCGAGGACGAAATCCATGCCGGCGTTCGTTCCGCTGTGCTCCCGCCGCGCTGGCTCGTCCCGGCGGCCCTGCTGGCATTCGGCGTGATCGCCGTCGTCGTCAGCGTGCGATTGTTGAGCCGGTTGCAGTTGGAAGACCCCGTCGAAATCACGGCCCACCGCGCCGGCGCCCTGCGCGCTCCCGAGAACACCGTGGCCGCAATTCGCCAGGCGATCGCCGACGGGGCCGACTGGGCCGAGATCGATGTCCAGCGTACGGCCGACGACGAACTGGTGGTCCTCCACGACATCGACCTGGCCCGCATCGGCGGCGGCAATCGCCGCGTCGATCAGGTCACGCTGGCCGAAATCCAGGCGCTCGATGTGGGAAAGCTGTTCGGGCCGCAGTTCGCCGGCGAACAGGTCCCCACGTTCGATGCGATCCTCGCGGCAGCCGGAGACACGCTGCGGCTCAACGTCGAACTCAAGCCGCACGGCGCGGACGACGCGGCGCCGCTGACGGAACGCACGGTCGCCGCCATCCAGCGCGCGGGCCTCGTGGAGCGCTGCCGGATCTGTTCGCAGTCGTACGAGAGCCTGCAACTGGCTCGGCGGCTGGAGCCGCGCATGGAGGTCGGCTTTATCGCCGCGGTGGCGGTCGGCGACCTGGCGCAGCTCGACGTCGACTTCCTGATGGTCAGCGCCGACCGGGCGCAGCGCAAACTCGTGGACCGCGCGGCCGCCCGCAACATCGCCGTTCATGCCTGGACGGTGAACGATCCCGCACGGGTGCCGCCGCTCGTCGACCACGGGGTGGCGAATATCATCACGGATGATCCCGTATCGATCCGGGCGCGCCTGGACGAGGTGCGGGCCCTCAGTCCGACCGAGCGACTGTTGCTGCGCGTCCGTAACGAACTGGTACGGTGATTGGTTTCGGCGGAATTTGAGCAACTGTTGATGCGGTGCCTCGCCGAGGATTCGGCGGCCCGGCCGCAGTCGGTGCGGTTGGCAACTGAAGGACCAGTCAGGGACCGATGCCTTCGACCGTGAGGTCAGGGAACTGCGGTCGCAATGGCTCGACCTGAAATTGAGGCCCTGGCAAGCCGCAGCGTACACGCTCGATCCTGTCATTCCGTGATCTGGAGGAGCGGGACGGCAGCGTGAACCGACGCCCGCATGCCGCGCCGTCCTGTTGTTGCCCGTCGCGCTTCGGATTACGATGCCTTATCACGACTTTTTCGACGTCGCGGGAACTGATTCACGTTTCCTCCCGCGACACTCGACCCTCGGTACGGAATCCGCTCGAAGGGGCAGCCGGGACACTGTTGTCGGACAACTTTGTGAACAACCCCAGCCAATTGCCGGAGAAGGCCGCCCTCGGGCGTTACCGGATCATCAAAACGCTCGGGCAAGGCGGGATGGGGACCGTCTATCTGGCCCACGATCCGAAGCTCGATCGAAACGTCGCCCTCAAAGTTCCCAAGCTGTCAGGTGACGAAGACCCGTCGGCGCTGAGCCGTTTCTTCCGGGAAGCCCGCGCCGTTGCGAGTCTCCGACACCCGAATCTCTGCCCGGTGTATGATGTGATTGAAGAGGGGAGCACGTGTTATTTCACGATGTCCTACATTGAGGGACCGTCGCTCTCCAGCTACACCAGCGCGGAAAACCTGTTGCCGCAACGTCTCGTTGCCGTGGCAGTCTGCAAGGTGGCGCGCGGCGTGCATGCCGCCCACCGCAAGGGGGTCATCCACCGGGATATCAAGCCGTCGAACATCATGATCGACCGGGAACACAGTGAGCCGGTGGTCATGGATTTCGGGCTGGCCCGCAGCATGCGGTCGGATGAATCTCACATCACTCATCTGGGACGGATTCTCGGAACTCCGGCCTACATGTCGCCCGAGCAGGTGGAGGGGGACGTCGATCAGATCGGCCCCGGCACGGACATCTACAGCCTCGGGGTGGTGATGTATCAGTTGCTCACCGGCCGCCTGCCGTTCGAAGGACCGGTGACCCGGGTTCTGGCGCTGATTCAGACACAGACGCCCGAGCCGCCGTCCCGCCACCGCGCGGACCTGGACCCGAAACTCGATGCCATCTGTCAGAAAGCAATGGCCAAGCGGGTGATTGATCGCTTCCACACGATGAGTGAGTTTGCGGACGCGCTGTCGGCGTACGTGAAGCTGACGAAGGAGAGCCCGTCCCCGTTCGAACCGGCGTCCACAGTCGGCACGTCGAAAGCGCCCGGTTCCAATCTCGAAACACAGTCGATCGTGGGCGATGCAGAATCCACGACGCTGCCCGGCCGCATCCGTCATCCGCGCACCGAACCTCTCAGCGACCTGGGCTTCGGCGACAAACTCCGATCCGCGATTCAGGAACTGGTCTCTCGGGGATCGGGAGTTCTCCTGGCGTGCGGTCCCCCGGCCTCCGGGACGACCACGACGGCATGCGCCATGTTGCGCTCGATCGATGCGTATCAACACACGATCCTCAGCCTGGCTGATCCTGCCGGCCACGACATTCCGGACATTGAGGCATATCAGCCCGAGGCTGGCGATTCGCCGGCCAGGTCCATCCACCGCTGCGCGCACCTGTTCGAACCGGACATCATGTTTCTGGATCCAATTCGCGCCGCCGACGCGGCCGGGGCGATGTTCACCTGCAGGCATCCGGTGATTCTGGTCTCAGAGTTCGTCGCCGCCGACGCCGCCGCGGGCATTCTGCAACTGATCCAGTGGACCGGTCAGCCGCAGCTTGTGGCCGACAGGCTCCTGGGAATCTGCAGCCAGCGGCTCATTCGGCGGCTGTGCTCTGATTGCAAGGAGCCGTTTCGCCCCAACCCGGCGGTCCTGTCAAAGATCGGGCTGCCGCAGACGATCAGGCAGTTATACCGCACGCCCCGTTCGCCGGAGGCCTTCGAAAGCTCCACTGCTGGTACGTGCCCAGGCTGCGGTGGCAACGGATATGCTGGTCGGACCGGGCTGTTTGAGTTGATTCTGATGTCCGACGCCATGCGACAACTCGTGTCGGGTGCGCCAACGGCCGCCGCCATCAGGGCTGTGGCCCGGAGTGAGAAGATGCTCCGGTTTCAGGACGGGGCTCTGAAGCTGGTGCTCGACGGAGAGACGTCGGTCGACGAATTGCGGCGCGTGTTTAAGAAGTCGTGAGCATCCGGCTGTACGGCGGGAAAGTACCGGACAACGAATGTGCCGACGGCCGAGATCTCCCCGATGACCGCACTTCGCCCGCCGTCCGCCGCCGCACCGCTCTGGAAATCGCGCGAAACGCTGATCGCAGCCTTCACGATCGCGATGATCGCCGCGCATCTGCTGCTGCGATTCGCATTCGTCCGCTCCGCCACGGAACAGAACATTCCCCTCTGGACCGCGTTTGCGCTGGGGGGCGTCCCGCTGGTGTGGGAGTTGACGGCCAAATTGCTGCGGCGGGAGTTCGGGTCCGACCTGCTGGCGGGAATTTCGATCATTACCTCCGACCTCCTCGAGGAATAACTTGCGGGCGCGCTCGTCGTGCTGATGCTCTCCGGCGGCGAGGCCCTGGAAGCCTACGCCGTGCGGAGCGCCTCTTCGGTCCTGCAGGCCTTGAGCAAGCGCATGCCGTCGGTCGCCCACCGCAAGGTCGATTCAGTCGTCGAAGATGTGCCGTTGGAACTGGTCGCGATTGGTGATGCCGTCGCCGTCTTTCCCCACGAGATCTGTCCGATCGACGGTACGGTGCTCGAAGGACATGGCGTGATGGACGAGTCATACCTCACGGGCGAGCCGTACATGATGTCCAAAACGCCCGGTTCGCAGGTGCTCTCGGGCGCGATCAACGGCGATTCGGCGCTGATCATCCGCGCGGACAGGCTGGCCGTCGATTCGCGGTATGCCAAGATTATGAAAGTCATGCAGGCCTCGGAGCAGCATCGGCCGCAGATGCGACGGTTGGCCGACAGACTCGGGGCCTGGTACACGCCGCTGGCCGTTGGGATTGGAGTCGCGGCGTGGCTGGCGACCGGCGATGCGGTCCGGTTTCTGGCGGTGATGGTCGTGGCGACCCCCTGCCCGCTGCTGATCGCGATCCCGGTCGCCATCATCGGCTCGATTTCGCTGGCGGCGCGGCGGGCGATCGTGATCCGCGACCCGACCGCGCTGGAGACGGCCGACACCTGCCGCACAATCATCTTCGACAAGACCGGCACGTTGACCTATGGCGAACCGCATCTCGTTGGACAGGTCTGCGCGCACGGTTTTGAATCGCCCGAAGTGCTCTCGCTCATCGGCAGCCTGGAACGGTATTCCAAGCATCCGCTGGCGCAGGCGATCGTCACCGGCGCGCGTGAGGCGGGAGCCGTCATTCACGACGTCAGCGAGATCAGCGAACGCCCCGGCGAGGGGCTGCGGGGACACGTCGCCGGTCGAACGGTGCTGGTGACCAACCGCAAACGGTTGCTGATCCTCGATCCAGACGGTGCCACGCAACTCCCGCCGCAGGCCGGAGGGCTGGAATGCGTCGTGCTGGTCGACGGCCGGTACGCGTCGACGTTCCGCTTTCGCGATACGCCGCGGTCGGACGGTAAGCCGTTCATCCAGCATCTCTCATCGAGGCACCGCGTCGAGCGCACGCTGCTCGTCTCGGGGGACCGCCAGTCAGAGGTGCAATATCTGGCGGACCAGGTCGGCATTCGCGACGTGTATTCCAGCCAGAGCCCCGAGCAGAAGCTCGACATCGTCAATGCCGAGACGGCGCGGGCCAATACGATTTTTGTGGGGGACGGCATCAACGACGCCCCTGCCCTGATGGCCGCGACGATCGGCGTGGCGTTCGGCCAGAACAGCGACGTGACGACCGAGGCCGCCGACGTGGTCGTGATGGACAGTTCCATCCGGAAGATCGACGAGTTCCTGCACATCAGCCGCCGCATGCGGCGGATCGCCCTGCAGAGCGCGATCGGCGGCATGGGGCTGAGCCTGCTGGGGATGCTTGTGGCAGCGCTGGGATATCTGCCTCCGGTCGCCGGCGCGCTGACGCAGGAGGTCATCGACGTCGTGGCCGTGCTCAATGCGCTGCGCGTGGCGATCCCGCCGGCGGCCCTCGTGGACTTCGAGTCGCAGTGACCACGGCTACCGCGTTATGTGTGTGTCGAAAGTTGGCACGGCGTACCCCCCTCTCCCCCCAGCACGACAATTTTGCGGCTCGACGACCTTTTGGGGGGAGAGGGGCCGGGGGTGAGGGAGCAGGCGACGACACACTCCGCGGCCCCCTCACCCCGGCCCTCTCCCCCACAAGGATGCTGGTCTGCATTCAACGCAGGATGTGGGGGAGAGGGAGGCAGTTTTTCCACCAACTTTCGAGACACGCACACGACAGCGTCGACGACTGTGCGGCTCGCTGTCAATTCGCCGTCGGCGTGCTATGATTCACAAACACCGCTCGTGCCGGGCGGGTCCGCGTGTGCCACGACAGCCTGGAGCATCACCTGTGATGCCGACCGGGCTTTTTTCATGTCCTGATGTGAACCAGATCATGGCCGATCCTGCCGCTCAACGACTGCTCGAGCGTTATCAGGAATTGCAGCGCTACGTCGGTTGGAGCGACGAAGACGCCGAGCGGGTCCGCGCGGCCGGTCCGCTGGTCCAGACTGATTTGCCGCGGCTTGTGGACGATTTTTATGAGGAGATCGAACGCCACCCGGACGCACAGAAAGTGATTACCGGCGGCCGCGAGCAGGTCAACCGGCTGAAAGGGACGCTCCAACGCTGGCTGCAGGAATTGCTGGCCGGGAGGTATGACGCCGAATACGTCGCCCGCCGCTGGAAAGTCGGCTATCGCCACGTGGAGATCGGCCTGGACCAGGTCTATACGAACGTCGCCCTCTCGCGGCTGCGGATCGGCCTGATTCAGGCAGTGGCGGAGCGCTGGCGCGGCGATCCTCGGGACCTGATCGTCACGCTCAGGTCGCTGCACAAGCTGCTGGACCTCGACCTGGCCATCATCGAGGACGCCTACCAGTCGGAGTATCTCGACCGCCAGCAGCGGGCCGAACGGCTGGCCACGATCGGCCAGGTGGCGGGGGGAGTGGCACATGAACTGCGCAATCCACTGAACGTCATCAAGACGTCGGTCTACTACCTGCTCAATGCGCGCACTCCCGTCCCGGAAAAAGTGACAGAGCACCTGAACCGCATCCAGAAGCAGGTTGGTCTGGCGGACGGCGTGATTACGGCCCTCTCTGACTTCGCCCGCCTGCCGCTGCCGAACCTGCAGCCGTTCATGGTCGCCAACTGCGTCCGCAACGTGCTCGGCCACTACGATCTGCCGGCCAACATTGAAGTCTCGCTCGATATTTCCGAGTCGCTGCCGGCGGCGCTGGGGGACACGTCCCAGTTGCAGATCGTGTTCAGCAACCTGGTCCGCAACGCGCGCGACGCAATGCCCCACGGCGGCCGCCTGACGATTTCCGCCCGCGTCGAACGGGACGCCATCGACGTTGCAGTGCAGGACACCGGCGACGGCGTGCCGCGCGAGAATCTGGCGAAGATCATGGAGCCGCTGTTCACGACCAAAGCCCGGGGGATCGGCCTCGGTCTGGCGATGGCCCGCGCGATCGTGGAGAAGCACCACGGGCGGCTCTCCGTGGCGAGCGAGCCGGGCCAGGGCGCGACGTTCACGGTCCGGCTGCCGGCCGCACATCAGGAGTCGCTCATCGACCGCGAATCATGGTCGAAAACGACCGGAGCCGGACTACAATACCCGCAGAAAAACACGCGATCTAATCAATAGCGATGCCTGCTCCCGATCCAACGCGACGTGTCCTCGTCGTCGATGACGACGTGGACACCTGCCACAATCTTCGCGACATCCTCACCGACATGGGTTACACCGTGGACATCGCTCACGACGGTCCGTCTGCGCTGGGACTGATCCGCCAATGGCCATTCGACGTCGCGCTGCTGGACCTCAAGATGCCCGGTATGGACGGCCTGACACTGTACCGCGAGATCAAGAAACTGCGGTCTGGCACGGTCGCCATCATCGTGACGGCCTACGCCACCGGTGACACCGCCGCGCTGGCCCTGCAGGCCGGGGCGTGGCGCGTGCTGAGCAAGCCGGTCGACCTGGGACAGCTCTTGCCGCTGGTCGACGAGGCGTCACAGCAGCCGCTGGTCATGATTATCGACGATGATCATGACCTGTGCGAGTCGCTCTGGGACGTCCTCCGGGACCGCGGCTACCGGGTCTGTGTCGCGCATAACGGGCAGGAGGCGCTGGAGAGACTGCCCGGGATGCAGCATCGCGTCGTGCTGATCGACATGAAGCTGCCGCGGGGTGACGGGAGCCACGTCTTCCATCTCGTGCGCAGCGCCAATCCGCAGGCGCGGGTCGTGCTCATTACGGGCTTTCGGACCGAACTCCAGGACCTGATCGAACGAGTCGTCACGGAAGGAGCGGATGCCGTCTGCTACAAGCCGTTCGACATGCCGAAACTGCTCGAAACGGTGGAACACCTTGCCGCCGCGGAGTGAACGAGATGGCGGACACTTCGCGCCTGTGTGTGCTGGTCGTCGAGGACGACGCCGATACGCGTGCCAACCTGTGCGACATCCTCGAACTCGACGGGCACAAATTTGTTGCCGCCGCGACTGCTGCCGAAACGCTGCAGCGCGACGATTGGCCGACGTATGCGGCGATCGTGCTGGACTGGAAACTTCCGGACGCCAGCGCGGAAACGCTGCTGCCCAAGTTGCGAAAGCTCGCCCCGGACGCGGCCGTGATTGTCTCGACCGGTGTTGCGGGGCTGGAGGGGGCGGTGGTCGCGTTGCGGCACGGGGCGGCCGACTACATCACCAAGCCGGTCGACGCCGACCTGCTCCGGGCCAGCCTGCACCGGGTGGCCGAGCAGCGGCGGCTGGTGCGCGACAAGGCCCGATCGGAGGCGGCCTTCCGCAGCCTGGTGGAAGCCGCCGGCAGCATGATCGTCATCCTGCGGCCTGCCGGCACGATCGCCTACATCAACCCGTTTGGCGAACAGTTGACGGGTTACGCGAGCCGCGAGGTGCTCGGCCGCGATTGTGCGGAGACCTTTCTGCCGGAAGTCGACCGAGTGCGCGGGGCAGAGTGCCTGCAACGCGTGCTGATTGGCCAACCGGAGCGCGGCTTCGAACTGCCGGTCCTGAGCCGCAATGGCGACACGCACTGGCTACTGTGGAACGCACAGCGTCTGGACGATTTCGGCGGCGAGCCGGCCGTTCTGGCGATCGGCCAGGACGTGACCGCACGGCGGCAGGCGGAAGAGCGGCTCCGGCAGTCGGAGCGGCTGGCAGCCATCGGGTCGGCAATTACGGGCCTCGCCCATGAGAGCAGGAACGCGCTGCAGCGCGGCCAGGCCAATCTGGAACTGCTGTCGCTGGTCGTGGAAGGCCAGCAGGAAGCAATGGACCTGGTCCGCCGCCTGCAGCGCGCCCAGGACGACCTGCACCGGCTGTACGAAGAGGTCCGCGCCTACGCCGCGCCGCTCGCGCTCCACCTCGAATCGCTCCCGGTGGGTCGCGTGATCCGGGAGGCGTGGGACCTGCTCACACACGAGCGCAACGGTCGCACCGTCGACTTTCACGAAGAAGCGACCGGCCTCGACCTCGTCTGCCCGCTCGACCGGTTCAACATGGTGCAGGTGTTCCGGAACATCCTTGAGAACGCGCTGGCCGCCGCGGGCGACCCGGCGGAGATCTCCATCGGCTACCTGGCGGAAGTCGTCGACGGCCGACCCGTACTGTCCATCGCGCTCCGCGACAACGGCCCGGGCATCGCGCCGGAGAACTGCCCGCGGATCTTCGACGAGTTCTACACGACGAAAACGCGCGGCACCGGATTGGGCCTTGCGATCGTCAAGCGAATCGTCGAAGCCCACGGCGGGCGGGTCTCCGCCTCGCCGCAGTATCGCGGCGGCGCCGAGATCGTGGTCACGCTCCCGCGCGGCCCGTGATCCTCACGACACGCCGGCGAGCAGTTCTTCGCACGCGAGCCCGGAAGTCGGCTCATGAAACTCGCTGAGGGGTAGCAGGTCTGATTCCAACTCCTGGCGGGCCACCGACACATCACGCGGCGCGTCGATGCCGAGCCGCACCCGGTTTCCCCGGACGCTCAGCACGCGCACGCGAATGTTGCCTGAGATGACGATCTCCTGATCGGCCTTGCGGGTCAGTACCAACATGACACATCCTCCCTGATCCTGGGTCTGCGCAACAAAAAAGCCCGTCCGCAACTGGGTGCGGAAGGGCATTCATCGCCTGAACGGTTTGCCCGCCGTTCGTCAGCGGACGGGCGGATTCTAAGCATCCGCCACGCCGTGTCAAGAGCGGTTTCCAATCACTTCTCGACCATTCAGGCACCGCTCGGATACGCCTTGATGGAATCTTGATACCTGCGGCCCACCTTTTGACACCCCTCTGATTCCGATTGTGCGATCCTTATCCGTGCCTGATGCGCTCGGCGCGGGCATTTCGAATTGTGCAGCAGAGGCGTCTTTGCAAAGGAGCCCAGTCATGATGTGGATTCTCATGTTGCTCATCGGCCTGGCGGCGTTCGCGCTGATGTTCGGTTTTGTCTTCGCCTGCGACCGCCTGTGAGGAGGATGCGATGGAAGCCTTCGT